>JAKLQB010000723.1 GCA_022013615.1 Desulfobacterales bacterium
AGAATTGCAATTAGATCGGTTAGATATATAGTTGGTGCTAAATAATCAATCCGTACTCCAGAAAGATAGGAAAAGGGGAGAAAGAAATGTTTAAAGAATTCAAAGAGTTTGCAATGAGAGGCAATGTGGTTGACATGGCAGTTGGGATCATCATTGGTGCGGCTTTCGGGACCATCGTGAAATCACTTGTCGCCGATGTCATTATGCCGCCCATTGGCCTGCTGTTGGGCAATGTGGATTTTTCAAATCTTTTCATTCTACTGAAAGAAGGGACGACCGCTGGACCCTTTGCCTCTTTTGCTGACGCGCAAAAGGCCGGGGCTGTGACTCTCAACTATGGTATGTTCATAAATACGATCATTAGCTTCGTCATCGTCGCTTTTGCCGTTTTTCTTATCATCCGCAGTCTCAACAAACTCAAACGGGAGGAGGAAACTCCGCCTGAGGAACCTACAACTAAAGAGTGTCCGCAGTGTTTTTCGACGATACCCATCAAAGCAACGCGGTGTGCGTTTTGCACCTCTGAGTTGTAGACCCCCAGGGTCACAGTGAATTGATTTTAACATAGGGCTTCGTCATCTACTTATGAATAGCACCTTTTGTTGGCTCTTCGCAGATATCTTGTTTTTACAATGTATTAGAGACGACGTATGAAGCCCGTATTAAAACTACTGAATCGGAGGTCAATATGAAGCGCAACCGGATATTCATCTTTGTAGCCGCTGCACTCATGGTTTTAGCTGTAGGCGAAGCGATGGCAGACGAGCTTTGGCTTAAGAACGGAGACCATATCACCGGTAAAGTCATTAGGATGGAAAACAAGATTCTGGTTTTCAACACCTCATATGCCGGAGAGGTATCCATTAAGTGGGGGGAGATCGTGAACATTCGGACAGATGAACCCATTCAGATGGTTCTCAGCAACGAAGTCTCGACCCATGGGATTGCCACACCTGCCGAAAATGGAAAAGTGAAAGTGAAGGTGGATAAGGTAGAAGAACTTATTACATTCGATCTAGCTCAGGTGGAAATCATTAATCCGAAACCCCCGGAACCTGCCCTTAAAATCAAGGCCCGTGCGAATGTCGGCTTAACCGGTGATAGAGGTAACACCGAAACGGACAACCTTTATCTTGATGGCGAATTTATAGCTCGAACCGAGAAAAACAGGTACACTGTCGGGGCCGAGTTGAGTCAAGTGAAGTCTGAGGGAGAAAGAACAGCCAACAGTGCACTTGGTTATATCAAGTACGATCACTTTCTGAGTGAAAAATGGTACTTTTATACGAATGCACTTTTTGAAATGGATGAGTTTAAAGATCTCAATTTGCGCTCAACCGTAGGTGTGGGCGTAGGACACCAGTTTATTGAGACGCCACTGACAAACCTCTCATTAGAAGCAGGCTTATCCTATATCAATGAAGACTATGACGAGGCTGAAGACGACAATTTTTCAGCAGGTCGGTGGTCCCTGAATTACGATAGATTTCTGGTCGACAAGTTTCTACAGTTTTTTCATTTTCATGAAGGATACGTCAGCCTCGAGGATACCAGTAATGTACTTATTCGAAGCAGGACGGGATTTCGGATTCCTGTTTACAAAAGTCTCAACGTGACCGCTCAATATAACTTTGACTGGGATTCACAACCTGCCCCGGGTAGGGAAAGAGAGGACACAGGATATATTTTTACAGTCGGTTATCAGCATTAAAGGCGAGGCGCGTCCAATCGCGCCCTTTTCGATCACAAAGTACTCAATAAACCGGAGGACAACAATGAGATTACTTAAAGCTTTCACGGTGGGGCTACTGATTGCCCTTTTTGCAGCACAGGCGCCGTCCGCTTTTGCACAGCTCACAGATATTCTCAAGAGTGTGAAAAAAGCAGTAGGCATTAGTGGAGGAGAACTGTCCGAGAGCAAAATTATTGAAGGACTCAAGGAGGCCCTTGAGATCGGCACGGGGAATGCCGCGGGGCTGGTCTCAAAATTGGATGGGTATTACAAAAACCCCAAGATTAAGATTCCGCTGCCCGAGTCGGTTCAGAAGGTGGAAAAAATCTTGAGAAAGGTTGGTTTCGGATCAAAGGTGGACGACTTCGAGATGAGCATGAACCGGGCAGCGGAACAAGCCGCGCCCGCAGCTAAGGCCCTGTTCACAGATACTATTAAGCAGATGTCGTTCGATGATGCCCGTAAGATCCTTAATGGAAAAGACAATGCGGCAACCCTTTATTTTAAAGACAAGACATGGGATCGTCTCTATGATAAATTCAAGCCGATTGTCAATTCAACCATGTCAGAAGTCGGCGTTACTCGTTATTACCAGGATTTGGATAAAAAGGTGCGCAGCATCCCTTTCGCGGACAGCATGAGTTTCGATCTGGACAAATATGTAACCGACGGTGCTTTGGACGGTCTTTTTTACATGGTGGAACAAGAGGAGCGAAGTATCCGCAAAGACCCTGCGGCGAGGGTGACTGATCTACTTAAAAAAGTATTTGGTAGTAGACGCTAACATAAGGTGGAGAAACAGATTAAATGCTCAAGGAAGCCCTTGTGCTATTTCTCCTTAAATGTGGAATGACGATTCACTGTCAAAATCACTTTCAAAACTCTACTGGAGGTTTACGATGGGAAAAGCCATCAAATGGTTGTCTATAGTGGTTGGAGGGATTGTTGTACTAATCGTGGCTGCGCTTCTGCTCATACCTTTATTTGTGGATGTTGAGCAGTACAAGCCCCAGATTGAAAAACAGGTATCTGATCTCACAGGGCGCCCTTTCACCCTGGGAGGTAAGCTTAACTTATCACTTTTTCCCTGGGCGGGCCTGTATCTTTCTGACCTGCACCTTGGGAATCCCCCTGGTTTTCAGGAAAAGGATTTCGTAAGCGTAAAATCCTTTGAGGTGCGGGTAAAACTGCTGCCCCTTATTTCAAAGAATATTCAGGTAAAGCGATTCATAATGGAAGGTCCCCGGATTGTTCTTGAGCAGGGAAAAGATGGTCGTGGTAACTGGCAAGGTATCGGAAAACCTTCAGAAGCGGTTTCTGGCGAGGCACCAGAAAAAGAGGAGAAGCCTGCTGAGGGAAAACCAATGGGAGCGCTTCCCATCAAGGCACTTGCAGTGCATGAGTTTAAGATTACAAATGGTCATGTGCTCTGGATAGACCAGGTCAAAGGGGAGAGAAAAGAGATATCGGATGTGACATTGCAACTTGAGGATGTCTCTTTAGATCGTCCCATCGGGCTTATCTTTTCAGCCCTGATGGATGGCAAGCCCATTTCGCTGGATGGCACCCTGGGGCCTGTGGGCAAGGAGCCTGGCAAAGGAACCATCCCTGTAGATATTTCCCTGAAAGCTCTGAACCAAATAGATATGAAGCTTAGGGGTAAACTTATCAACCCTGCTGCCAGCCCCGAATTTGACATCTCCCTTGAGCTTGCCCCCTTTTCGCTCCGAAAGCTGATGGAGGCATTAAAACAGCCTTTTCCGATGAAGACTTCGGATCCAAAAGTATTAAATCATATAGCTTTAAAGGCCAGGGTGAAAGGGAACCCCAAGAGTGTATCAATTACTGATGGGGCGCTTAGTTTGGATGAATCAAAGCTGAAGTTTTCAGTTAAGGCCAGGGAGTTTTCCAAACCTGATGTGGCATTTGATCTTGATTTGGATCAAATAGATGCGGACCGGTATTTGCCGCCAAAATCCGAGAAAGCGCCAACTGAAAAGGAAAAGGCAGACAAGGCTCCCGGGCCCAAGAAGAAGACCGATTACAGCCCGCTTCGAAAGCCGGTGCTGGATGGTACTATCCGGGTCGGGAAACTCAAGGCGAACGGTGTAAAGATGCAGGACCTTTATCTGAAGGTCACCGGGAAAAATGGGCTGTTTAATCTGGACCCCTTGAAGGTCAAACTTTACGAGGGTGATTTATCGGCCAATGGTTCCTTCGATGTGCGCCAGGATACTCCAAAGAGCAGTATGAAACTCAATACAAAGGCGATCCAGGCCGGTCCTCTTTTAAAAGACTTACTCAATAAGGATATTATCGAGGGCACTCTCCAGTCCGATGTGACGATAACAATGGTGGGAGATGATGCCGACACGATCAAGCAGAGCCTCAACGGCAAAGGCCAACTTATTTTTGCGGATGGGGCCATCGTGGGGATTGACCTTGCGGGGATGGCGCGCAATGCAAAAGCCGCTTTTGGTATGGCTGAAAAGGTAGAAAAGCGGCCACGGACTGACTTTGCAGAGCTAAACGCCCCCTTTACCATTACCAAGGGCGTTGTAGAGACACCTAATACGACCCTTATATCTCCGTTCCTGCGGGTGAAGGTTGCAGGAAAGGCAAAACTGGCCAAAGAGAAATTGGACTTTCGGGTGGAACCCAAATTCGTGGGCACCCTTAAGGGACAGGGCGGCAGCATGGATCAAGCCGGACTGACGGTCCCGGTATTAATAACCGGTACTTTTGACTCTCCGAAGTTTCGGCCTGATTTGAAGGGGATGCTAAAAACAGGTCTCACAGAGGGTATCCCGAAGACCGATGAGCTGCAAAAGCTTCTGCCCGGCAAAAGCGGGGATAAAGGTGAGTCGAAAACACTCGAAGACACGGCAAAGGGTCTTCTTAAAGGATTTAAATTAGGAAATTAATTATTTGTTCAGGTCCTGTAACTTGCATTGATTGACACATATTCGTGGGTGAGATCGCAGGTGATAATCCGGTCCTCAAAATCGCCCTGGTGG
>JAKLQB010000066.1 GCA_022013615.1 Desulfobacterales bacterium
ACATTTCCGGGGGTTCTCGGGAAGGGAATTACGTCTCTGATATTGGCGAGACCGGTCACAAATTGAATAAGGCGTTCAAATCCAAGCCCAAAACCGGAGTGAGGAGTTGACCCGAATTTTCTTAATTCCAGGTACCACCAGTAATCATCAGGGTTAAGGTTCATCTCCTTGATCCTTTCAACCAGGGTATCATGGTCATCTTCACGCTGGCTCCCGCCGATGATTTCTCCGATCTTTGGCACCAGCACATCCATTGCGCGCACTGTCTTTCCGTCCTCGTTCAGCTTCATGTAAAAGGCCTTTATCTCTTTTGGGTAGTCCACAAGTATTAGCGGCTTGTCAAAGACCTTTTCGCAAAGGTACCTCTCATGCTCCGATTGAAGGTCGCATCCCCAGTTGACCGGAAACTCAAACTTTTCCTTTGCTTTTAAGAGAATTTCTATCCCTTCCGTATAGGTCAGGTATTCAAAATCCTGCGACACCAGCTTCTCAAGGGTATCCACTACTGTAGAATCTATGAACCGGTTAAAGAATTTCATGTCCTCTTCACAGTTTTCCAGCACATGGGCAAAAATGTACTTCAGCAGTTGAACTGCCAACTCTGCATTGCACTGGAGATCACAAAAGGCCATCTCGGGTTCAACCATCCAGAACTCGGCCAGGTGACGGGACGTATTTGAATCTTCTGCTCTGAAGGTGGGTCCAAAAGTGTAAACGTCTCCCATGGCAAGTGCATAGATTTCGGCTTCAAGCTGTCCGCTCACGGTCAGAGAGGCAGGTCCTCCAAAAAAATCCTGTGTAAAATCAGCATGCCCATCTTTTTGGGGGATCTGGTCCAGGTTAAATTTGGTCACCCTGAACATCTCTCCGGCCCCCTCGCAGTCGCTTCCAGTGATAATGGGTGTATGAATGTAAATAAAACCTCTCTCCTGAAAAAAGGTGTGAATGGCATAGCTCATGGCATTTCTCACCCTTGCCACAGCGCCAAAAGTATTGGTTCGCGGCCTCAGGTGGGCAATGGTTCGCAGAAATTCAAAGGAATGCCGCTTCTTCTGAAGAGGGTAAACAGCAGGGTCAGCCCACCCCACGACATTGACCTCATCTGCCTGAAGCTCTACCCTTTGACCCTTGCCAGGGGAGGCCGCCAATAAACCCGTGACCTTGATGGAGCACCCGGTGTTTAATGAAATAATCTCATCCTTGTAATTTGGCAGTTTTCCATCGGCTATTATCTGCAGGCTGCCCATACAAGATCCGTCATTTACTTCAATAAAAGAAAACCCGCCCTTTGAGTCTCTTTTCGTCCTCACCCAGCCCATTATGGTGAAGCGGGCGCCAATCTCTCCTGAAGAAAGGATTTCAGCGATTCTTGTCCTTTTCAAACCTGTAACCTCGAATTAAGACCGCAAAGCGGTTTTATCCCTCTTTTTTCTCAAATTCTGCCATGAATGCCACCAGGTCCTTTACCGCCCAGATATCTGTGGCATTGTAGATGGAAGCCCGACAACCACCAACTGAACGGTGTCCTTTCAGGCCTCCCAGCCCCTCTTCCATGGCCTGAGCCACAAATCTTTTTTCCAGGTCCTCGTTCGGAAGCCTGAAGGTCACATTCATCAGGGACCTGCTGTCCCTGGCCGCAGTTCCCTGGTAAAAATCGGATTGATCAATAAAGCCGTATAGGAGGGCTCCCTTCTCTTTATTGACCTTCTCCATTTCCTCAAGTCCGCCAATGGTCTCTTGAAGCCATTTGAGAACCAGATTGGTCGCATAAATGACCAGGCAGGCCGGCGTATTGAACATGGAATTTGTCTCACTGAATGTAGTGTATTTCAACATTGTGGGGATGTTATCAGGGACTCTTTCGAGCATGTCCTTTCGTATAATTACCATTGCAGTGCCAGCAGGCCCTATGTTCTTCTGTGCTCCCGCATAGATCAACCCGAAAGGCTTTGCATCAAAAGGCCGGCTCATGATGTCCGAAGACATGTCGCAGAAAAGCGGAACATTTCCGCTTTCAGGGAATTTGGCCCACTGAGTGCCTTTGATCGTGTTATTCGAGGTAAAATGGAGATACGCTGCATCCTCATCTACTTTGAAGTCTTTTGGAATATACGAGAACCCCTTATCCTCGGAAGAGGCGATCACGCGTACATCCTTCCCCTGTATCCTGGCCTCCTTTATGGCTTTGGTGGACCATGTGCCTGTGTTGATGAAATCCAGCGGTTTCCCTTCCAGGCTTAGATTCATCGGGATCATGCAAAACTGAAGGCTGGCACCACCCTGGATAAAAAGGACGTGGAAATCTTCACCGAGATTCAAGAGACTTTTAGTGCTTTCAACTGCCTCATTTATCACGTCGTCAAACCACTTTGAACGATGGCTCACCTCCAGGATAGACATCCCGGAGCCCTTGAAATCTAAGAGTTCTGCCTGTATTTCTTCCAAAACAGGCAAAGGCAATGCAGCCGGACCAGCATTAAAATTGTGTATTCTTTTACTCATTGGTAACCTCCTTTAAATACTTTAACTTTCAAGTTCTTCCAGCGTTTCTTTAACTATCTTGAGCCCTTCTTTGTCTTTTTCGTATGGTGGGCGACCCTCCAGGTCCGCCTCAATGATACCATTGCAGAAAGGGATAAAAGCCAGAAAATGAAAATCAGGCATTTGCTTCAACAAGAAATCCCTGTCCTTGTCCGACCGGATCTTATTGCCCACAAAACTCAGTTTTTTTATCCTGAGATCTCCCGCCAGTTTGCCGATCTGATGCGCTGTCTCAATGCTCCGCCTTCCGGGTTCCACCACGACCACCAGCCGGTCAACGGCCATGGCCGTACCCCGGCCCAGGTGTTCCAAACCGGCCTCCATATCCATTACCACTGCCTCATCCCGGGCGAGCACAATATGCCTCACCAGATTCTTGAGGAGGATGCTCTCGGGACATACACATCCTGCCCCACCTGTTTTGACACTTCCCATAACCATTACTTTTACGCCATCTACTTCGACGGACAGTTTCTCCGGCAGGTCGTCAACTTTAGGATTCAGTTTAAAAAACTGTCCCATAGTACCCGCCTTGGCCCCGGTTCTTTCCTCAATCAGACCCTTCATTTGTGAAATGGGTACTATTTCACCGCTGTTTTTGACGCCAAGGGCCTGGGCCAGGTTGGCATCGGGATCGGCGTCAATGGCCAGAACACGTTTCCCCTCGTCCGCGAGGGCCCGAATTAGAAAGGCGGCAAACGTAGTCTTCCCCACGCCTCCCTTACCACTTACGGCAATCTTCATATTTTGTCTCCTTGTGCTTTCTGCTTTTTAAAAAGTAGCGTCTCGATAAATTCCGGCTGTATTAATAAAATCCCCCCTGGCCCAGACCTGGCCTTGATATTCTCTTCTTTAGAATTTTATAAATAGTATCCCTCCGGCCAACACAGATTACATACACGGTTATGTCGTTATCTTCAGCCTCATATACGAGGCGATACCCGACAGAACGCAATTTTATTTTGTAATAGTTTTTGTATCCTCTTATCCTGGCAGAATCGATATGTGGCGTTTCAAGTCTACGCTGCAATTGTTTTTTAAATTGAGATTTGACCTCCGGGGATAGCTTACACCACTCCTTCCAGGCGCTGGGCAGAAATTTCAGTTTATAACTCATCGATACCGACCTCAACGGCACCTTCCTTTTCGCCTTTACGCTCCTCGATGATACGGCCAAGCTCGATATCCTCTGCCAGATCCATCAATATCTCATAAGTTTTAGCCGGTACGATGTACGCGGTGGGTTTGTTGCGGTTCAGCAGTGCAATGGTTTCACCGTGAGCACTATCAATGAGAGCTTGAGGGTTTCGTTTCATATCGCTGATACTGGCCGTCAAGTCGGCATGGATTTTAATAAGCATGTTAATAAACCCCCTTAAAGGTATAATATTTAGTGCTATTAATAGTACTATTAATGGAGCTTGTCAAACGTTTTTATGAGTGGGGGTTCAAGCCAAGCAACCGACTTGAGAAAGACTTAACATCCACCACAATCAGGTAGAGTGCCGGCACTAAAAGGAGAGTCAACACGGTAGCCACCAGCAACCCAAAGGAAATGCTTACAGCCATGGGAATAAGAAACTGGGCCTGAAAACTCCTTTCCATTAATAGGGGTAAAAGGCCAGCAATGGTGGTCAGGGAAGTTAGGATGACGGCGCGGAATCTGGCCTTGCCCGATTCTTCCACTGCCTGCCTCGTGGGCGTTCCTTTCCGTATTGCCCGATTGACAAAATCCAGCAGGATGATGGAGTCATTGACCACAATGCCCGAAAGGGCCACCACGCCCAAAAGGCTCAAAAGCGTAATGTGCAAGCCCATTATCAAGTGCCCCAGGACGGCACCCACCATGCCAAAAGGCAGGGCCACCATGACAATGACGGGTTGAACGTATGAACGGAACTGAGTCGCTAGCAGGACATAGATCACCAGGATTGCAATGATATATCCCCTAAACAAGCTGCCTACAGACTCGTTGGATTGCTGTCTCTGCCCTTCAAAAGAATACCTTATCCCGGGATAACGGCTCATCAGATCAGGAAGAAAACTGCTGCTCAGGTCCGTGAGGATACGCTCCGCATTGGCAACGCCCTCATCCAGATCCGATATGACGGTAATCTGGCGCTGCCGGTTGATTCTGTTTATTACAGAGTAACCGCGCCCATAGGCTACCTCTGCCACTTCTCCAAACGGTACCTCATGACCCACAGGATCGCGGATACGCATTTCTTCAATGGTTCCCAGGGTGCGTCGTTCCGGTTCAGAGTAACGAACCATAACCTTGACATCATCCCGTCCCCGCTGGAGGCGGACTGCTTCCTCTCCATAGAAGGCCTGTCTTACTTGCCTTGCCAGGCCAGCCAGGGTGATTCCCAGTGGCCGGGCAGACTCCCTGGCCTTCATTTTAATTTCTAATTTGCCGGGTTTGAAATTGTCTGTAATGTCAAATGTACCTCGATATCGGGCTATCTCAGATTTCAGTTCATTGGCCGCCTTTTTCAGTTCCACAAAATCACGGCCTATCAGTTCAATTTCAATGGGATTCCCTCCCGGACCACCAGTAAGGGTCGAAAAGGCAAGCCTCTCTGTACCAGGGATTTCACCCACCAGTTCTCTCCAGCGATTGACCACTTCGGTCACCGTAACGGAGCGTTCCTCGGCAGGGAGGAGTTCCAGAAAAACCTGCCCCGCGTGCCCTCCTATTTCAGTGCCTCCAAAGCCGGGGTTGGAAATAATACCTGTGAGGCTGAAAGAGTAAAGGACAACGTCTTTGCCATCCGTTTTTTCCCCGGAAAACTCCTGATTCAGTTGTGGAACCACACCTTCGATTCTTTTTACAGTTGCCTCCGGCAAACTTGCGGGCGTGCCAAGGGGGTAACTCATCTGCACCTGAATGTAATTGCTGTCAGGCTTGGGAAAC
>JAKLQB010000724.1 GCA_022013615.1 Desulfobacterales bacterium
AAGGAGGATCAAACAAATCCACTGTCTTGTTAAAAAGATCTTTCTGTATTTTGTTGATTCTTTCGACCTCATCCTCATCAGGGATTTTATAGGTTTTCATTTTGGGCGCCATGTCCATGGGTGAACTTGCGAAACATATGGTCGAGGGGGCACTTTCGTGCAGAACGTGCGCAACTCCCAAAAAAAGTGGACGAAGTTAAGCTTTCAAGGCTGCCAGGGTACGAGTAAGATTAAGGGGCATGGCGCTATAGTACTCTCCTTCTCAGCTTTTCATAAAAACTCTCACGCGGACCAATCATATTTATGACAACTAATCCGTCTTCCTCA
This sequence comes from Desulfobacterales bacterium, assembly GCA_022013615.1. The sequence continues at coordinate 328 of JAKLQB010000724.1, forward strand.
AAAACTTCATAGACAATTCGGTAAGATGTGCCCTTATGATTGAAATGGTAAGATCTCATCCCTTTGAATACATAGCCCAGTTCATATGCCTGAAAAGGATCTTCTCGGATATTGTTGAAATGGACATTCTCAATATCTCTCATAACTTCATGAGGAAGCTTTTTTAAATCCTTCTTCACAGATTTGACACTCTTGATCTCAAACATTTTCTCAGATACCCTTGAAGAGATCTTCTTCGCTTAACAACTCCCCTTTTTGCATCTCCACAATTACGTCTTTGCGTCTTTTCAAGAGTTCTTCAGAAAGCCCTTTGTCCGCAAGGATAGCAAGAGTCTCTTTTTCTTCTTCAGTCAAATTCTGTATAGCCTTAAGTATTTCAAAGGGGGTCATAGTCTTTTTTTGAGCCTTCATAACAAAACCTCCTATAATAATTCCTCTATGTTTAATAATTTCGTCTTATATTTTAGCATGCTTCATGATAGTCATACTACATGTTTTTCCCTAACAATCCCAAAAGATAATGATGGGTTCATGGGCTTCCCCGTCATCCTCATGGATCAGGCAAAGGCGGTCTTTTACATGGACAGATATTTCAAGGTGTCCACCAAAAAAGATCAAAGCCAAATATTGTGATAACTTATGAAAAATTAACTGAAATTAGCTATTTCGTCAAGAAAAACACAATGCTTATGAGCATTGGTGGTCAAATAGAGGGAGAACGTTCGTGCAGAACGTGCGCAACTCCCCGAAAAATGGACGAAGTTAAACTTTCAATGTTCAACAAAGTTTACGATTAGAAAGTCAACCTAATTTTATAACATTTTGGGGATATGCATAAAATGTTAAAAGGACTTTCCCTTGCTATCTTGTCATATTTTGAGTATCCTTCATCTATGTAATGGATATTCATCCTTCCTGAATTCATCACTTCGAATGGTAGCCCAGTGAATACAAGGAATGTTCAAAGGAAACTTGCCGCCCTTGTCAGTGCCGATGTGGTCGGATACAGCCGATTAATGGGCGATGATGAGATGGCGACCATAGAGACCCTCACCGCCTATCGAGAATTGATGTCCAGTTGCATCGAACAATACCGTGGCCGGGTTGTTGACTCGCCAGGAGATAACCTTTTAGCAGAATTTGTTAGCGTGGTTGATGCGATCGAGTGTGCGGCGGACATTCAGAAAAAACTCAAATCCCAAAACGAAGAATTGCCTGAAACGCGCCGCATGGCGTTCCATATTGGCGTAAATCTCGGGGATGTCATCCAGGATGGTGACCGCATTTTTGGTGATGGGGTCAATATTACCGCGCGCATGGAAGGTTTGGCCGAGGCAGGTGGCATTTGCATCTCTGGAACGGCTTATGATCATGTGAAAAATAAATTGCATTTTGGATACGAGTTCCTGGGAAAGCAAAAAGTCAAAAACATTTCCGACCCGGTCCGGGCCTATCGCGTTTTGACGCGACCTGAAGATGCGGGAGCCCTGAAATACAAAGTCAAAAGGGATGACCCGAAACATCGGCGGCGGGTACGTCTGGTTATAATTGCCATTCTGGTCGCGTTTATCGCCGGTATGGTGGTTTGGAAACATCAGATGGACAAAAAAGGGCGGAAACCACCCATTGTCAGGCTTCTTGAAAAACACAGGGCACTTAAATTACCCGATAAACCTTCCATTGCTGTTTTGCCTTTTACCAATATGAGTGGCGATATCGAGCAGGATTATTTCAGCGACGGCATTACCGAGGATCTGATCACCGACCTTTCACATATCTCCGGGTTGTTTGTCATTTCTCGAAACTCGGTATTTACCTACAAGGGCAAGGCGGTGAAAGTGGAAGAAGTGGCCAAGGATTTGGGTGTGCGTTATGTGTTGGAAGGAAGTGTACGGAGGGTTAGAGATCAGGTCCGAATTACAGCACAGCTTATTGATGCCAAAACGGGTCATCATGTCTGGGCAGAGCGCTATGACCGTGATATGAAAGACATTTTCGCTTTGCAGGATGAAGTCACAGGGAAAATTGTTGAGGCCCTGGCGGTGAACCTTGTGGCGGATGAACATGCACGCCTAACAAAAAAAGATACGGACAACCTTGGCGCCTATGATCTCGTATTGCGAGGCTCTGCCCATTTCAGGCGTCATACCAAGGAAAGCAATGAACTCGCTCGGGCGATGTTTGCGCAGGCCGTCCAGCTTGACCCTAATTATACGGCAGCCTATGAGGGGCTGGTATGGACCCGATTGATGGCCCGGATGTATGGATGGAGTGATGATCCAAAACTCCTTGATGATGCACTGGAGCTTGGCAAAAAGGCGGTCAGCTTAGATAAATCTTCTCCTCAAGGACATGTCATCCTGGGTCATGTTTATTTGTGGAAGAAACTGCACGAGGAAGCTATCACAGAGTTTGAGAAGGCCGTGTCTCTCAATCCCAATGATGCTGATGCACTTTCATCGCTGGGAGGGGCCCTGGTCTTTTCCGGTTTGCCGGAAAAAGCGCTCGGATATATTGAGAAGGCCATTCGATTAAACCCAAACTATCCAGAATACTATATATTTAACTTAGGTCAGGCCTTTTTCCAGCTTAAAATGTATGAGGAAGCCGTGATGGCTTTGCGAAAGTCCATCATAAAGAACCCAAATTTTATGCCCGCCCACTATGTACTTGCTGCATGTTACGGTCATTTGGGTAAACAAGAACTTGCTCGGGCTAAGGCAGAAGAAGTCAAGAGGATGATTCCCGGTTTTTCTGTAAAAGTGTCTTCTGAGATATTACCATTTAAAGATGAAGATGATTTTGAGCATTTTGCCGAAGGATTAAGAAAAGCAGGGCTTCATTGAAAGGGGCGCTTTGTGGGAGCGGTCGGTCAGCATCGGCCTCGGCTATCACATGCTCAAAAAGGGCGACCTGATCGCTTTGGGCCTGAGCTGGCGCCGGCCCTCGGAGGAGACCTTCGGCCCCGGATTGTGCATTCCCGCCACATCCACACCAAAATACTTAGATTAGCTGGAATAGAGGGTCAGATCTACGGTTAACTCCTAATCAAAATAAGCACCTGTCTTTAGATTCGGCTGAAGTCTGCATACGTCAGTATAGTGTCTTATCAATTCCCCTAACATAGGATGAAATTCGTGAAAAAAGGAGAGGTCGTTTAAAAAACCAATATCTGTGGGATTGATTTCCAGTCCACGATATATCAGGGACTTCAGGTGTTCATTTCCCTGTCTGAAGTTTTTCAGGATGAAATAAATACCGGATTTTTTTATGTTACCTTTTCAAGGACGGTGAAAAGACGGTCGATATCCTCATCGGTGGTGTATAAGTGCGGTGATATGCGAATGGACTCTCCCCGGACACTGACGAATACATTATCCTGTGCCAGGAGGACCGGTAAATCCTCTCTGAAACCGCCGGGCTTGGATACCCCGATCATGTGCGGTGCCCGCACATGGGCCGGTGCAACGGAAAGGCCCATCTGCTGCGCACGGTAGGCGATCACATCGGTTTTGCTCTGCAGCGTTTCTGCAATATTTTCGACGCCCCATTCCAATATTTGTTTGAGCCCGGCAGCGGCGATCGGGGAAAGAATAAAACTGCTCGCTTCGCCCTGGTCATACCGCCTTGCTCCTGACTGGTAAGCCTCACGATAGTCAACCAAACGGGCAAAGTCTTCGGAGCCGGCGCGGTTGAACCAGTTTTCCTCCAGAGGCATTCCCCTATGCCATTTTGGGGCTACATAACAGAATCCGAAACTGTAAGCACCAAGCAGCCATTTGTGTGATGCGGCCGCAAGGAAATCCGGTTGGACTGTGTCTATTGAAAAAGGCATAGCCCCGACGGACTGGATGCCGTCCACAACAAGGGCTGCTCCGATGGACCGGCATTTTTCGCCGATTTTAACAAGGTCAAGCAGTGTGCCGTCGGTCCAGTGGCAGTTCTGTACGGCAACGATCGCGGTGTTGGTATCGATAGCTTCAAGTACGGCCGGCGTCCAATCACTGTCTTCGGGGCGCTGAACGGTCTTGACTGAGGCATTTTTTTCGTGCGCCACACGCATCCAGGAGTATACGTTTGAGGGAAATTGATCCTGCAGAACAAGAATAGCCTGGTCCCGTGCGACCGGCAAATTTCTGGCAGCGAGGGCAATGCCGTATGATACAGCGGGTACGAGGGCCACGTCGTCGGGTTTACAACTGACCAGCCGCGCAAACAGCTCTCGCGCGGTTTCCGCTGTGGAGAAAAAATCACCGGACGTAATGGTCCAGGGATTTGCTTTAGCCTGTATTGCGGTCCGGCCGGCCTGTTGGGCAGCCTTGAGCAACGGCGAGGTAAAAGCACAATTCAGATAAGCGACATTTTCAGGAAGATCGAACATATCACGCTGGCAAGGGATCATGAGTGCCTCCTTAATTTTTCCTGTACCGGTTTGATTCGTTCCAAAAGAGTGATGCTTCGTTGGTTAAGGCAGGTTTTTAGCGCTACATATATCCGCTAAGCCTCCCTCGCATACGAGAGTATGTAGGGTAACAGTTTAGTCCCCCAGGTTTGTTTCTGTCTTTGCTCATTTCTTGTCCATATTTTCGTACCACCAGAAATCGTTGTTTCCCACAGGGTCAATACATTTCCATTTACCTTCAACTATGACTGATGGGGATAACTTCAATTCGTCGCGACCACACCTCATAAGCCGATCATGGGTCATTACCCAGCCTACAAATAGGCCATGCTTTTCAAAACATTGAATGCTGTATTCGGAACAGGGTGGATACATGGGACATTCCGCTTTCTTGACCGCTGAAAGGTGGTTTAGGGGCCCCTGATAAAACTCCACTACAGAGCGCATCGGATTAAATGCACTCTTGGATTCCTTGCCCGTCGTCTGGGGGTAGGCACAGGAAAAAAGAAACCCAGGGATTAACAAACATAATAACAATAGTTGCTTCATAGGTCGCTACCACAAATTTTAACCTCCAATTGACTAAAAAATATCGTAAGCGTTCACAGGTTCAGAGTTCACGGTTACAAAATATCAATTGAAAGAAGTCAGAAGACAGTAGTCAAAAGACAGAAGAGCGATCAAATACTCACCCTTTTTGGCCTCAGACGTTCCAGCAGGATGGAAATAAAAAAGCACGTTGCTGCCACCATAATAATCGACGCCCCTGAGGTCAAATTGAAAGTGTAGGAGAGCCAGAGACCGACCGTAGTGAAAAAGACATTCAGCAGGACTGAGTAAAACATCATTTCTAACAGTGAGCCGGAAAACTTCTCAGAAATATAGGGCGGAATTGTCAGCAGGGCAATGACGAGGATCAATCCAACCACCTGAATTACCATCACCACTGAGAGGGCTATCATGGCCATGAGAAGGAAGTACAGAATTTTTGTTGGCACGCCTCTTACCCGGGCAAACTCCTCGTCATAAGAAAGGGACACGAGATCGTGGTAAAAATAACTGACCGTAAGGACAACAAGCCCATCTATTATCAGCATCAACCAGAGATCAGACGCTGGAACGGTCAGAATGCTGCCAAATAGATAGCTCATCAAATCCACATTATAGCCTGGTGTCAGATCGAGCAAGATCACGCCCAGGGCCATTCCCACTGCCCATAGCACACCAATAATTGTGTCTGCCCTTTGCCTTGTTTTCAAACTGACTGCTGCCATGATAGCAGCAACCAAGAGGGAAAAGCCCAAAATTCCCATTAGATATGAAAAGCCAAAAAAGAAAGCCAGGCCGATTCCCCCATAGGCTGCATGTGCAATGCCACCTGAAATAAATACTATCCGGTTTACAACAACAAATGTTCCAATCACACCGCACATAATGCTTGCCAGTAGGCCTGCCAAGAGAGCATTTCTCATAAATTCAAACTGAAGCGCTTCCAGCATCTTACTCTCCTGAATGCTTTGGTAAAACCCTGTGGGGTACGCCGTGGGCAATCAACTCAACAGGGCAGTGATAGGCCATTTCAAGCATGTCTTTTGTGATTTCCGGGGCGTCATGGAAAAATACCTGTTGGCTCACACAGGCAACAGATTTGATATAGCTCGAAAGAACCATGAGATCATGGCTGACCACAACAACGGTTACGTTCTCGTTCAATTCCTTCAGCAAGGCATAGAAATCGGTTTGGCCCTTCTGGTCCACGCTGGCAGTAGGTTCATCCAAAAAGAGTATCTTCGGCTCACCTACAAGTGCCCTTGCCATGAAGACCCTTTGGCGCTGTCCCCCGGAAAGTTCTCCTATACGGCGTTTACGGTATTCCCACATTTCCACTCGCTCAAGGGCTTGACGTGCTGCAATTTTGTCTGGTCTGGAGAAGCGCCGCCAGCCTCCACCGCCATGCATTCTGCCCATAAGCACAACATCCCGAACTGATATGGGAAAGCCCTTGTTAATACCTATCTCCTGGGGTACGTACCCGATGCTTCCGGCTGCTTCCCGGGGCGAATGACCAAAAACACGGACTGTTCCCCGATCAGGCTCCAAAAGGCCGAGCATCAGCTTAAGCAGAGTGGTCTTGCCTCCTCCATTAGGGCCAATGACGGCAAGAAAATCCCTTGGGTGAATCGTGAGGTTGACGTCCTTCAGAACTGGATTTCCAGTGAAGGAAAACCATAGATCATGAACTTCTATGACCGGGGAACTCATCAATGATATTACCTCAAAGCAGCCTTAAACCTGGCCGCCACTTCTTTCAGATTTCTGGCCCAGTCCAGGGCAAGTGGATTCGCGAAAACAACTTGCCCGCCAATCTCCCTGGCAATGATTCCGGCACTTTTTGAAGAGAATTCGGGCTGGACGAAAACCACATCAATGCCGTATTCTTTGGCCTTCCCTATCAGGCGTTGCAGGTCCGCGGGCTTGGGGTCCTTCCCTTCGCTCTCAATGGGAACCATCTCCAGGTCATAGGCGCGAGCAAAGTAACCCCAGGCAGGATGGAAGACCATAAACCTGGTCCTCTCCTTCCCTAAGAATATCCCCCGGAATTCGGCGTCAAGGTCAACGAGCTCCATGATGAACTTCTTGTAGTTTGCTTCGTAAACGGAACTATTGGCCGGATCGACTTTAAGCAGTCCTCTCAGGATATTCCGAGCCTGGACCATGACCAGTGGAGGAGAAAGCCATACGTGCGGGTCCTTGATTCCATGAGGCTTGTCCGCCTTCATGGACTTTTTTTCGATACCTTCTTCAGTGTGGACAAGAAGCATCTTGATGTTAGGCGCGACAATTTTTTCGAGCCACACCTTTTCAAAGGGAACCCCGATAGCATAATAGAGCCCGGCCCTGGAAAGGGCGACCATCTGCTTAGGCCTTGGCTCATAGGTGGCCGGACTGTTCCCGGGAAGCACCATCACCGATACATCTACCAGATCGCCACCTATTTTCTCCACAAAGTATTTCTGCGGAACAATACTGACAAAGGTTTTGATCTTCCCAGCCTGCGCCCCTGTGGCAAACACAATGCTGAATACAAACATTACTGCAACAATCGACATCACTTTGATACAGCAATTTTTCATACCATAGCTCCAAAAAAGGGTTTAGATCTATGCAATTGGATGCCGTCAATCCGTTTACGATCTGTGTGAACACACCAGAAGCGACTCATGGCAGTCGGGACAGTTTTTGACAAAATGATCCATTGCAAAATCATCCCAGTGCCGTTTCTGGCTCGAAGTCAACATCCCGGAGCCATTGCAAAGGGGGCAAACGCATCCCAGAGCCTCAATGATTGCCCCACGAATAAACTCGGACCGGTTCGGAATGTCCTTGATAGCCTTGAGCAAATCATCATCGACTTTGAAAGTGATAATTTCCTGTTTTTTCTTCATGAGCTTAAACACCTCTCCTCTTCAGCAGTGTCATATTGATAAGTGATATACAAATATTACCATGTATTACCCAAATGTCAAGAGAATTTTATTCGTGATTTTTTACGAGATCATCAAAGGTAGTTGATTAAGAAAAAAAAGCCGGAGGAATTTTCGAGGAGGCAGTTATTCACGATACTTTGTGAAGAATAGCGATGATGTCGCAAATTATTTTCTATAATATACCGCTGGTCCACTTGGGCTTTTTATGGCATCATGCCATACTTTTTCAGCTTTTTGTGGAGGGTCTTTCGGGTGATGCCCAGGCGTCTGGCAGCTTCGCTTTTGTTCCCATCCGTGGATTCAAGGGTTTTTAGTATGGTAGCCTTTTCCACATCCTCGAGGGGCAGATCTGCCGGTACGGCATACCTTGATGGGGATTTTCCCTCATCAGACAGCGCATCCTTGATGACCAAGAGTAAATCCTGTTCATCCAGATACTCAGACCTGGACAAGACCACCGCCCTTTCAACGGCATTCATCAGTTCGCGTACATTGCCTGGCCAGTCGTAGTTTAATAATTGATCCATGGCCTGCGGAGTAAAACCCTTAATCTGTTTTCTGTTTTTCTCTGCAAACGTACTCAGAAAGTGCTGGGCTAAAAGGGGAATATCCTCTTTTCTTTCCCTTAGAAGCGGTACGTTCAAGTTAACTACATTAAGGCGGTAATAAAGATCTTCCCTAAATCTTTCGGACTCTATTTCCTGAATCAGATCTTTGTTGGTGGCAGCTATTACCCTGACGTCTACTTTGATCACTTCCTCACCGCCAACTCGCGTGATCTCCCTTTCCTGGAGGGCACGCAACAGTTTGACCTGCATCCCCAGCGACATTTCGCTGACTTCATCAAGGAAAAGACTTCCTCCGTCAGCTTGCCGGAATCGCCCCTCCTTAAGTCGATGCGCCCCTGTAAAAGCACCTTTCTCATGGCCGAAGAGCTCTGATTCCAGCAGGGTTTCGGTAATGGCAGCACAATTCACCTTTACAAAAGACCCGTCCTTTCTGGGACTGTTGAAGTGAATCGCGCCGGCAATCAGCTCTTTGCCTGTACCGGAGTCGCCTGTGATCAGGACAGTCGCCTCGGATGGGGCAACCTGGGCCACAGTTTCCAGGAGCTTGACCATGGCCGTGCTGCGGCCAATGATATTTTGTCTGTCAAAATGGCTGCCCAGGGTTTCACGTAAGAGCCGATTTTCCTCCTTTAACTGGCTGTGGTCCATGGCCCTTTCCATGGCCAACCTGAGCTCATCAAAATCGAGGGGTTTTGTGAGGTAGTCATAAGCCCCTTTTTTCAATGCCTCCACTGCCGTCTCAACAGAGGAGTAAGCGGTCATAATGATAACCGGTATGGCCGGGTTATAGGTCTTGATTCCGTTAAGGGCTTCCAATCCGGAAACCTTTAGCATTCGAATATCCATTAAGATCATGTCAAATGCCTGTTCATAGACCTTTTCAATGGCCACCTGACCATCGTCGGCCTCGACAATTTTATATCCCCATCCGCTTAAAAGGGTCCTCAGCATTGTACGATGAGCCTGATCATCATCGACAACCAGGATAGTATTCTCTTTTTTCACAGGACTGAGGCCTCCCTGAAACAAGGTAATATTATTGTTACTGTGGTTCCAGTGTCATGTTGACTTTGCACCCTTACTGTTCCTCCGTGGGATTCGATTATCTTGTGGACAATGGCAAGCCCTAAACCCGTCCCTGATGATTTGCTCGTGAAATAGGGGTCAAAGATATGGGGCAGGGCCTCTGCTTTTATACCAGTGCCGGTATCTGAGATCGCGATCTCGATGTTGTTGGCAGCGTCATCCCGTTGAAGTTCCACCGAAAGGGTGCCACCGCTTTCCATGGCTTCAAGGGCGTTTAGGTATACATTAAGAAAAACCTGCTTCATTCTATCAGAGTCAATTGATATTTCTTCCATATCGGGAACACTTTTTACATGAACATTGATCCCCTTACGGTGAGCATCCCCTTCAATCATTTTCATGGAATCTTGAACCAGGGCTCCAAGTGACGTGGGCTTTTTCTTAATGCTCATGGGTCGGGCAAATTCCAGGAGTTGACCGATTACCCTGTTTAGCCGTTCCACCTCCTGGATCATGATCTCTGCCGTTTCTTGATCTTCGGGAACCTCTCTGTACCTCTCCTTGAAATATGTGGCGAATCCCTTAATGGAACTCAGTGGGTTACGTATTTCATGTGCAATCCCGGCTGCCAGCTTTCCGACAGATGCAAGGCGCTGGCTTCTCTCTACCTCTCTCTTAAGATGTCGAATTTCGCTCAAATCCCTGAAAAGGATCACGTGCCCCAGGAACTCACCTCCCTCGTCTTCCAGAAAAGAGGCGATCGCCTCCATAGGGATGGTTTTTTTACCCATCACAGGGCAGTCTATTTCCTTCACAATGATACGTCTTTCGGTTTTCAGCCTATCAATGAGGTCCCACATTGGCCGGGGTAACACTTCTCGGGGGTTTTTCCAGAGGACTTGCTGAGATGATAGTTGAAGAACAGACTCGGCTGTCTGGTTGAAAGAAACGATTCTGCCATCCCTGCCGGTCGCTAAGAGGCCGATGGGCATATTTTCAACCAGGTTGTCTGAAAAGGCCTTGACTCTTGAAAGGGACGTCCTGGTTGAGCGGTATGCCTGGGCCAGAAAAAGTGACACAATGCCGGCGAAACCGATTAAAAGGAGTATAAGGGCCATCACTACCGTGTGACGCGCATCCTCTTTCCTTGCGATCTCTACCGGCTCCATGTCCAGCCCCACGAAAATCAATTGGGCCTCATCATCGGCGCCCACATGCAGATCCTTAGGTGGTTGACGCGACACATTTGACATCATTCTTCCGTGATGCCTGCGAAAAGGCCTGCCCGTGGGCGAAAACCGGCGGAAAACCTCAAACGTATCCGCTCCATCCGGATTTGATACCTGCCGCCACTCGACCTCTTTAGAGCTTGAAATTCGTTCAAGATCAAGACCCTTCCCGTAGCTTTCACCTATTTTCGCTGGATCATCGTGGGCCAGGATAGTACCTTCAGAATCGGTGACAATGAGATACATAATATCGGGTTGTTGCGCAGTTTCCATCAACAATTTCTGGAGCCGAAAACTACCTCCGCGCATTCCCATCATCCCCATCATCCCCGTTCTGGCACCTGCCTCAAATGACCTGATCAGGGCCGCTCCTTTTTCCACCATTAGTGTTGTGGTATTTTCTTTTTGGCGGTGGATATTTTCAAGGGTTATGAATACAAAAATGGGAGCTAAAATCAAAACCGCTCCTATGATGATCCATGGGGGAATGCCAATCCAGTATCTTTTAGTTACTTTATTTTTCATAAGATATAAGACTCTAAAAGGCAAGATATGTGCCAAGCACTAAAATTGTAACCGTGCACCGCCCGTTCGCTTCGCTCTCTTGAGGCGCAAAGAACGCTGAGAGGGCAGAAAAGAAAATATCCTTGCTCTGCGGCCTTAGCGTCTCTGCGGTGAACTATTACCTGAAATCGAGATAAAAAACCGCGTTGTGGTTTTATTGCCGGATACTTTTTACCCAACTGGATACCATGCCTGCGTATTAAGTATCCACCTTTTTTATAATCAAGGCAACAAAATAAGCCCCCGGAACCCCCAGTTATCAAAATAAACCTGTCATTTAAATATGTTACATAATTCATTCGCTATCTGGCACAGGCCTTGCTCTAGGAAAGGTAACAAACAACAATTTAATTTTGAAGGAGGGTTAAAGAATGAAAAGATTAGCAGTTATTTTGGGGAGTGTCATGTTGGTTGGGGCTATAGCCTACCCCGTCTTTGCCTGGGGTCCAGGAATGGGAAGAGGGCAAGGGCAAGGGCAAGGTATATCGGACAACAGAAGTGGCGGTCCAGGGTCTTGTTGGCGCTATGACAGAAAACAGAGCAACCTTACCCAGGAGCAGCAGAGCGCGCTGGGGCAGCTCAACGAGAAGTTCTTTAGCGAGACCGCACCTCTCAGAACTGAGATACGGGCCAAGTCAGATGAGATGAATACCCTTTTAAACGCACCTGATCCTGATGCTGAAAAGGCAAAGGCTCTTCAGAAAGAGATCATCAACCTCAGGGGTACGATGGCCGAAAAGCGGCTTGACTTCCGGCTTGAGACGCGCAAGATCAATCCTGATGCGCGGTTTGGCGGAGGATACGGTAAGGGTTATGGCCGTCACATGAAAGGTTACGGTCCAAGAAGCGGTATGGGCTATGGCAGGCACATGGAAGGTTACGGTCCAAGAAGCGATATGGGCTATGGCCGTCACATGGAAGGTTACGGTCCAAGAAGCGGTATGGGCTATGGCAGGCACATGGGAGGTTATGGTCAGGGCCCCTGCTGGAATTAGCCATTAAGTTAAAAATGGGGTGGACAGTGGTTCCACCCCATTTTTTTTGTTTAACTCAATCGCTGAACAGAATAACATTGGCTCCACTGATGTGTATGAAATCATCAAGAATATCGCTGAAACTACGCCGTAGAATCCTTAAGTTGATCATTTTTCCCTTCAATGATAGAAGAGTTATGAATATATAGCTCAAATCCCTCCGAAAACACTTTGATATCCTTATCATAGAGCAACTTTTACAGAATACTGGTGCCCAATTGTCACGCCATCAAAATAAATAATGAACACTAAATGTATGCCAGACATAACCCAAAGGTACTTTTTAAAAAAAAGTTTTTTCACACGCTTCCAGAAGTAATTATGTTGGCCGCAATAGTATATCTTTCACTATTTCCCCTATCATGCACTTCAAATAGGAATATAATTCTTAAGATACCCGGCCAAGTGCCGGTTGTATTCATATATACGGGACAATTTAGGACAGTCTGCCTCGGCGGTGATTTCAATGGATGGTCTCCCAACGCTCACTGTCTCAAGCGAAATGGGGACACATGGCAAATCAAGCTTTTCCTCTCTCCGGGCCGGTATAAGTATGCGTTCCTTGTAGATGGCACCCACTGGA
>JAKLQB010000725.1 GCA_022013615.1 Desulfobacterales bacterium
CAAAAGCCGTTCCCTTTTGGGATGTCTCTGATCCTCCAGCACAATTTTCCCGCAGTTTAATTACATGAAAATGAAAGGACGCATAGCTCCCACAAGCCTTCCTTGTTCCAGTCACCGTGGAATCAGAGAACTGAAAAGAAATCGCCATCGATTCAGAGAATAAGCAAAATGCAGCCAAGCCAAGGCTCGCAGCCCGCGTTGAAAGTATAACCTTTCCATGTTTCTCCATGGTTCTGCCCTTGACATATGACATTTAGGTTGCAGCCTTGTGTTCGAAGGTAATGAATGTGATTCGGATTATCCCGCATTTCACCCTGCTAACAAAGCAATTTCTCCTGTCAAGGTAATTGGACTAATGAACTAATTTCTTCAAGAACACTGGCCAAGTCCGGAGCTGTTGCAGGAGCAACATTATCTTCACTGCCTTGATGTTTATGATGCGGATAGGTTGGAAGGCATAACTTTCTATGATGACCGGTATTATCATAGCGAAAAATTAGCTCTTTTGATGATGATATGTATTGATAGACATACATCAACCTGTCTTCAATGGATTCAACATCGACAAACTCACGCAAATGAAGAATCGAGCCATCCAACAAATAGAAATCTCCACGAATGAAGCCTTCATATGTGCTCCGTTTGTCAAACATGGTTTTTGATGACTGGATAACGTAACATGAATCAATGATCTTTTGAACCTGCCGGAAGTATTCCTCAATTCGCAAAACGGATACCCCTCAGTGTTTCGGCTTTTTCACGCAATCGCTCCAGCATTCTGTGCTCACCGATCCATTCGGCATAATCCATAGTTTCTTCCATTTCATCATTTTCATATCTGCCAATGAATTCCAGAGTGCTCAGATGGAATCTTTCCTCAAACTTGCGCATATTCTGTTGCGTCCGATTTATTCCAGCCTCCAGCAAACGCAATTCATTTTTCAGCGCTGCCTCCACCAATGGCTTTAGCTGTCGTTCATGATCGGAAATCAACCTTAATTCAGCCATTTTTTCAGTCCCTCCTTCTTTAGGGATACATATTTTTACATATTAGCACTGATCATTGAAAAATTGAATCCATATTGATCTATATCCATCCGCCTGCCCCATTAAATCCCATCCTGCGGGATTATTTCAGAGGGGTGTACCAAATCAATCAGGCCCACGTCCACCCTGCATATGATTCTTCAATTCTAAATATGGCATAAGCTTCTCACATTCTGCAATACCTTTCGCAATCCAGATCCTTTTTTCCTGCATCCATACATGTGTTTTATTGTTTTTCTGCTGTTTTTTCCCGATGTATCGGGATTTCTCTCCGAGCCGTAGGATCTACCTTACGGGCTGGAAGCGGAGCCGGAGGACGCTTCGCTCCAACAATTTTACCCCGTTGAGCCATTCAACTGGGTTCACAGGCCATTTAACCGGGGCCTCAATAGTCAATTTTCAATCCCATTTATGCTACCTATGTTAAGTTATTGAATTATTTAAGGGCCTGCTTTTCACAGATTTTACCCTTCCTAAACAATTTTAAACCTTATCCTTAATACCGCATTCTCAAAGCCCACTGACACTACTCGAAATGTACCAATTTCTCTTGTTGATCTGACATGAGAACCTATACATGGGCAAGCATCATAATCTCCGATTTTAACAATCCGAATATCTTTACCTACATTTTGTGGCAAACGATCAAGATTATAATGTTTCTGTGATTCCTCTCTTGTAATATACCCTTCCTTAACCAACATATCGGCCTGGATAACATCATTAACCCGCTTTTCGATTTGGTTAATTTCTTCTTTAGTCAAGGCACGGTCAAAATGATAATCACACTTTGATTTCTTTTTTTCGATATGGGCACTAAAACTCCGATTACATTTAAACATCCTAATCATTGTTTGGTTCAGGATATGCTCCGCTGAGTGCATCCGAGGGTCAATTTCTTTTTTCATATCCTGTTCAATCCCAAATCTTTTAACTTTTGGATAGCACCACACAAACATGAGTCCAGAGCAGACTCAACCTTTAATGGGGAACCCTTCTTCTCATACTCTTTCCCCTAAACTGTAAGATATCCATCAGGGGTCAGGCTGGCTGCCAACATCACCATATTAATATCCTGATGCTCTGTCCAGCTACTGGCTTCTCTGTTTGTGGCTTCAAGCCAAAAGTTCTCAATTACTTCAATCAACGGGGCATATCGCATCACGGTTTCAATCCGCGAATGCAGTGGATGTTTCTTATTGAAAAGGTCTGGATTTTCCTCAATCAATCCCTGCAACTTGTTAACAGCCCGTAATCCAATAGACAATCCGAGCTCCCGAAATGCAAGACGGTATTGAGCAGGAAGCTTCAAGGGATTGTTTCTTGAGTAAGATTCCAAACCCGGCAGGGAAGAATCCAATAATATCTCCAGCAGGTCGGCTTGTTCAAAATTTTCGTTAATGATCAATTGCGCCACTCTGCAGGCGTCACATAAAAGACCGCCAAGACCAAGGGGGTCATCTGTTGCCCAGCTTTTTCCTTCACAAATATTGGCCATGTCGGTAATCTCCGCGTTAAGATCCAGACACGTTGAGCTCTCTGAATCTTTAGCAGCAGTCGCCTGAAGCTGGTTGTAAGTAATAAATCCGTCGAGAGGATCGTGATGTCCCATGGATTCTACGAGAGGATAGTAGAGGTCTATGCTCATTTTCCAGTACATGCGTTTCTGACCGTCGGGCGATGGATCATAGATAAACCTGGCATGGGCCGTTTTCGCAAGCTCAATCGCCAATGTATTGTAGATTATATCTCCAGTGACCCGGCTTACACGATTGAGAGCATGCATCCATTTCGTCAGGTAGTGATAGTACTGCCCATCCCGATCCCATTCCAACTGTTCGTCAAAGGGATCAGTAGGCCTCCGTTCCTTCATCTCTTTGCCGATCCTCAATCCCCCTTTTGTCGGATGAATTTTACCCCTCTCCTCATCAAGGCCGCTTATCCAACCAGTTCGGGGGTCGTCTTCACGGTGTCGGCCGAGTATGTTATGAACCTGATCGACGAGGCGCAATGCGAGGTTCTTGTGTTTTTCATCATTCGTTTGACGATAAAGCTCCAGGAAGTTGCACACGGCAAAAGCGTCGGTCCATAAGTAGCGCCGCGGGCTCTTCGTGGCTGGTGAAAGTCCGGTCTGATTGGCAAATTCAGTCATGATTTCCCACACCATAGATCTGGATGCGTTTTGATTCATCATCAGCTTTTTAGGCATTGGTTCAACGATTTTTTCACCTTACACCTCATACCTTATACCGGATTGGTTACGCCGCAAAAGGAATTCCGCAGACTGGCGCCAGGATTTTGGACTACAGCTATAGCGGGCCGTAATCTAAAAAGCATTGCTGTCAACGTTTGAAAGTAGATATTTTTGATCTTCTTCTGTGCGGATAAAAACGCCCAGATTCCCCAGCCGTATATTTTTCAGGCCTGCTGCTTTTGCTTTTTGATATGCATTCACCATCTCCTTTGCAGTTGGACTCCTGAAGGATTTCATCTTATACTCTGGAAAAAAAGCCAGTATAGTAAAGGGGATAGCAGGATCGGCTGCTTTCAAAGCCCTTGCAATCGCCCCAAGTTCATCCGCTTCTACAAGGTCTGGGATGTATAATGACAGGACTTCCAGCACGAATCCCCTTTTTAGAATTCCTTCTGGTAGTTTCAAGATGTGTTCATTGGAACACCCGGTAAGCCACTTATGCGTTTCAGTATCCAAGGCCTTAATGTCGAGCCAGAAGGCGTCCACACCGGATTCTTTGAGATAATCCAGGTTTTGAGGGCTGAGGCCATAACCATTGGTCTCAATCAGTACCCAGAGTTTTGTCTATGCCTTGATCAGACGTGAACATTCAGCGTAAAACTCGGGACAACAGGTAGCATCCCCGCCAGTGAAAGCGACAATTTTCCGTGAAGGGCCAAAGCCCTGGGGACTAAAAAGGATGGATTCCGGCGGCAGGAAAAGTTGCACCCTGACTGATAAATAAAGAGGTAATTCTCCGGAGGCGAGAGATAAATGGAAGTTATCAACCGGTAGATCTTCTTGTGTTCGTATCGCAGAGTAGCCCGGCAGGCAGGGACTCTCTTCCCGTTCATCTTTACGAGGCAGCTCCCCGGCTCAAGACCCTGTTCTTTTAATGTACATTTGAAAACGTCCACTTTATACCTGCCACAGAAATTTCTCCCTGGGCTCGGAGTAACCATGATTTGACCGGATCATGGGTACACTATAGAATAGATAGGTGAGAAAGGAAATACTTGGTCTTAAAAGTAGGTGTTAATCCATGCACCATGCTCTCCTTTATCAGCCTTTAGACAATCAAGATGTTCGGTGCCAGGTATGTCAGCGGCGCTGCAGGATTCCGCAGGGAGACCACGGATACTGCAGGACACGAAAGAATGTGGATGGAGAACTCTATTCTCTGATATACGGTCGCGTATCCTCCATGCGGGTATCGCCAATAGAAATCAAGCCCATGTTCCATTTTTATCCCGGAAGCCAATGGCTGTCCATGGGAAGTCTGGGCTGCAATTTCCTTTGCCCGGGTTGCCAGAACTGGGGAATAGCTCACGCTGATGCAGAAAAGGATCTGAATTCCACCAGTTATGTTTCTCCGCAAGAGGCAGTCAGGCTCGCAATAGAGCAGAACTGTAAAGGCATCTCCTTTACATACAACGAACCGACACTGTGGCTGGAATATGTCCTGGATTGTGCAAAGATTGCCATGGAGAAAGGCCTGCTTACCAATTTTGTGACCAACGGATACATTACACCTGACGCTCTGGATCTTATAGGCCCATATCTGGCTGCATATCGTGCGGACTTGAAAGGATTTTCAGATCGCACGTATAAACAAATCGCAAACGTTCCGGACTTCAGAGGGATCTGTAAAATTATTGAGAGGTCCAAGGTTCACTGGGGCATGCACATTGAAATTGTCACCAACATTATCCCGGAATTCAATGACAACAAGGCGGAGTTAGAAGATCTGGCAAAATGGATTTGTGCGCATCTGGGTCCAGAAACACCCTGGCATGTGACACAATTTGTCCCTCACTTGAGGCTTGCACACCTTTCTCTCACTCCAGTTGGTATATTGGAAAAAGCCAGGGAAATTGGACTCGAGGCGGGGCTGAAATACGTCTATATAGGGAATGTCCCCGGCCATCCGTCTGAAAACACACACTGCCCTGGATGCGGCAAACTTCTTTTGGAACGGTCAAACTTTCATATCCTTCAATATCACTTGAAAGGGTCCTGTTGCAGGTATTGTGGCCAGGAAATTGAAGGGCATTTTTAATTGTGAGGACAAAAAGTTGCCTGGTCCTCTTTCCCTTTTTCTCATTATTTTTTAGGGCATCCATTTCGGTTAAAAAAAATGCTTTTATGACAAAATAAACGCCCTTATTAAGATTGTTCTTTTATGTTTTCAAATAGTTACCTTGGTCCCCGTTCCCATTCTTTACGTGGACTTAACCCCTTTTAACCCATATGTCCTATGTCAAGTGCTGACCCTTTTCCCTTTTCGCGGTATATAGTGTCTTTTCGCTCTTGCCATCAATTATTGTGAATAATGCTTTTTTTGCCCCTAAAAAACTCGATATAGGGCCTAAATAAGGGTGTTTTTACGGTTGTTTTTTAATAATTATAGATAGTTAGCTTGGCCCGACCCTCTCACACCCCTCACCCTCACCGGGGACTTTCTTTCATGGCTGCCGTGAACGGATAAAAGTACTTCAAAAAGGCTTCAAATTTCATGGATAAAGACCCTTCCTTCAGCATCCATTGTTCGGGAGATTTCAACGATCCTCA
>JAKLQB010000726.1 GCA_022013615.1 Desulfobacterales bacterium
AACTTTGCCAATAACCCAATATACCATCTTCCCAAAACCCATTATTCCATCATTCCATTATTCCACTATTCCAATTGTGAGCAAAGCGAAATAAGTTCAGAATCCACACCCAAAGGACGTGGATTTCTGAATATAATCAAAGCCAGGTCCTTTGTGCCAGGATTCCTTACTTGCTACCAATGATGACTTGGATTTTTTGAAATAATGTGGTAAATTAAAGATAATTCCTATATCAACAAGAAAAAGGATCAGCAGCAAGATTGATTTTTCCGGATTACCTTTGAATATGGACACAGAAATCATAGATAGAGAAAAGCAAATAGCCCAAGATTCTGAAAAGGCTCTAAAGGAGATCAAGGATAGCGCCGTGATGTTGAGCGTGGCCACCGAGTACCTATGTGAAGATCTTTTTTTGAAGAAAATCGGAGCTAACATAGAGAAAAACATCGAAATTGTAGAAAACCACGTTGAGGATCTCAAAAAACAATTTGTGGGCAAACCCATTACGGAAGTGGATTTGAAAAAACCCCTGGACCGTGTTACCCGTTTTGCAGGGCGTTTACAAAAGGCGAGCGACGGCACCAGGCAGAAATGTACCCATGGGGAGCTGGGCAAGGAACTCGATGAAAAAGTTAAATCCTTGGTGAGTGAAATTAATTCACTAAAAGAAAGGATAGAAGGGAGATCTGTTTCCTATACCACGGTTGATTCTGCTTTGGGTTTCCTCGGTCGCTTCAAATTCATCGTTCGTTCACTCGCCGTCACATCTAAGTTTACACTTAGAATATCTGCCCTGTTTGTCATTGTCTGCCTTATGATATTTCTGTATCTGTTAATCACAATGGAAACGGAAAAAGTCCCGCTTGAAAGGGTTGAGCAGAGTAGAGCGCTGATCTTAGAAAAACAGGCTGACCTTGTTCGGTTAAAGGCAGAACTCAAGCCGCTCAGAGAAAAAATTGAGATCGCCCGGAAGGATGAAATGAGTCGGCAAGAGGAAATAATGCTTATGGATTTAAGTTTGAAGGCTCATAAGCTTGCTGGAGATTACCAAGACACCCTGATTGAGGTGGACATAGAGGAAAAAGCATTAAAGGAAAAACTTAAGGAACTGGAAGCAGTTCAGCGAAAATCTTTCCTGGAGAGGCTCTTGCGCCTTGAGCCTTGATCCAAATACAGCTACCTAGATCATATACCGCTTAAACTCTCCCTTTTCACGCACTTCCGTCAAAAGCATCCTGTCTTCGGAGCCTCCCACGACCCTAACAGGGATTGTCTCACTATCTTCCGCGTCACTGTATGCAACTGTAATGGCTGCCGCACGTTCAAGCGCTGAATCAGAAAAATTCCCTAAAAACAGCACAGTGGGTCCAGGCACTGATGCTGATGTCAGCACGAGATCCTTCTTTCCGGTCAGTGCGTGGATTTCTTCGTTCTCGCTTTTATTTCTCCCCACCACAAGTTTCGTATGGGGAGAGATTCTAAAATGCCTGCCTACTTTCAGGAGTTCGATCTCTCTTACATCCGGATCACTTTGAGAAGAAAACAGATCCTTCAGCCGTCGTGAAAAGACTTTCTCTGTTAGCAGACAACCACCTGCCGGAGCAGGATAGCCTTTTATGTTCAGGGTTTGAGCCAGTTCCATCTGCGGTTTCCTCGAACGCCCCTGAAAGCCCATTAACAGTTCCCTTTTCACCCATCCCTTCTCTTCGGGTATGGTTACAGGAAGCCGTTTGGCTGAAAGAGGTCTTAAAAGGAGGCCGTCAAGGCCACTTTCGGAGGCGATCAGGGCGAGCGATTTCTTGTTTTGGGACATGGGCCTTTGTCCCAGGACTTCCCCTGTCAACACAAAATCTGCCCCTTCCTTTTCGAGCATTTCTCCAGCAATTTTAAACATAAGGGCATGACAGTCAATGCATGGATTCATATTGCCGCCATAACCGTGCTTAGGGCTTTTGACCACGTCCAAGTGACGTTTTGTGATGTCTACTACCCTAAAAGGAAGACCCATTGATTGGGCAGATTCCCTGGCCTTTTTAGATGTAAAAAAAGGGGTCTCAAAAAAAAGGGCCAGGACGTTAATGCCCTGGGCCCTTATTAATTCTGCGGCCAGCATACTGTCCAGGCCCCCTGAAAAAACGCATAGGGCTTTCATGTTAAATTCTGTTTATTGGTTGAATTTGTTTTATTTGTTTGATTAGTGCTTTTTCTTTAGAAGACACTCGGTATTCTCAAATCTTTTGACCATGTCAGTCCATTTTCCAACTATTTACGCCAAACCAACGAGCAGATTTAAAAAAACCTAACCAATTAAACCAGTATAACCAATTAAACCATTTAAACTGCATTTATAAACCAGCCTCTTTCAGTGATTTCACAAGTGATTCTTGCTTCTTGTTAAGCTTCTTGGGTACTGCGATACTGATTTCCGCATAGGCATCTCCCTGCCCTCCACCCTTCATATGGGGAAGGCCGTAGCCCTTTAGTCTGAATTTGGCATTATCTTGCGTTCCAGGCGGAATTTTTAGTTTTAGCGTCTTTTGATCAATAGTTGGGATCTCGATTTCAGTGCCAAGAACAGACTCGGAGAACTTAATTTTCTGTTTAAAATACAGATCATTATTCACTCTCCTGAAAACAGGGTGAGCTAACACACTGATCTGGACAAAAAGATCTCCCGGCGGGCCGCCATAAGGACTGGGCTCCCCTTTACCCCTGAGCCTCAACTTGTGACCCGCAGGGATTCCTGCAGGAATCTTTACAGAGATCTGCTCTTGGCGACCGTCCATTTGATAGGAAATGATTTTATTCGTGGTTCGGGACAATTCTTCCAGCGTCACGGGAAGTTCGTAGATCAGATCCTGCCCTTTTGCCCGTTGGGAATGGCCTCCAAAGCCTGCGGAAGAATAACCAAAAGGGGAACCGCCGCTACGATACTGCCGTTTGCCAGGACCTCCCGTACCTCCGAACATCTGGCTGAAAATATTCTGGGAGCTTCCACCCCCTCCAGCGCCGAACTCACTAAAGATACTTCCAAAATCAAACCCTCGAAATATGTCTTCCTGGGAGAATCGGTTCTGAAACCCCTCCGCGCCGAACATATCATACTGCTTTTTCTTTTCCGGATCGCTTAAGACAGCATAGGCTTCACTGATTTCCTTGAACTTGTCTTCAGCAGACTTGTCTCCCTTATTGTGGTCCGGATGATACTTCAAGGCCAGCTTACGATAGGCCTTTTTGATCTCCCCGGGAGAAGCTGATTTTGAGGTTCCTAACATTTTGTAATAGTCTTTGCCGGACATAATCCTCTCACCAAAAGAAATTCATTTCAAAATTATAAATACAACTTATAAAAATATAAGTAATCACCTTCTTGATATAGTCAAGGTAATTTACACCAAGTAAAAAGAAACCGCCTTTATTTTTTTCTTGACAGCTTAT
>JAKLQB010000727.1 GCA_022013615.1 Desulfobacterales bacterium
CCGGGCCGGTGTGACCAAACCGGTCCTTTACTATTATTTTAAGAGCAAAGAGGGAATGTTTTACACAATTTTGGACGGCGCGGCCGAGCAGCAGGAGGTCATACTGGCCGAGGCCCTTAAAGCCCCGGGCACGGTTCTGGCCCGGCTTATTTTTCTCTATCGCCGCATTTATGAGGGCCTGATAGAGAATCAAAACCTGTTTAAGATGATTCATAATCTGGTCTTTGGTCCTCGTCAGGGAGCACCCGATTATGACATTGAGCAATATCACCGTCGCATGGTTGATGCAATAAGGACGATTTATTTAGAAGGACTCGCACAGGGTGAGGTAAAGGAGGCGGATGCGGACCAGGTGGCCATTCTTGTTCTGAGCCTGCTTGATTTCTGCTTACACATGGAATATGTGCATCTGGGCTCATCAGATCCTGAGAGACCTGAACGTTTGCTGCGCCTGGCCTTCCAGGGTCTGGGAGCTGAACTTTTAAGGTAAATAAAATATGGATAAATCCGATTCAAAGACAAAGATCCTGCGCTTCCTGTGGGGCATTTTTCCCTGGATAATGGTTGGTCTTATCCTGGGCTTAATTGTGATCCTGGGCGGGAGGATCATTGAGGAGCAGGGTCGCCTGGCAGAGGCCAAAAAAGCGGCCATGAAAAAAGAGGTGCCGGCTGTCAGGGTAATCACCCTGACCCTGAAACCCGAACGGCTTGAGGATAAGATCAGCCTGCCGGCCGAGATAGAGCCTTTAGAGGACCTCTGGGTCAAGGCCGAGGTGAGAGGTCAGGTGGTAAGTATCCCGGCAAAAGAAGGACTGCTTGTCAAAAAAGGGCAGCTCCTGGTCAGGCTCGATGACCGCGACTACCGTTCCCGGCTGGCCCGAATCGAGGCCAACTACAAACTGGCCAGGCAGGATAGTGAGCGCATGACGGCCCTTGTCAAAAAGAATATTGCCGCTGAAAGCAAACTGGACGAGATCGAGGCCAGGCTTGAGGACCTTACCGCCCAGCGCAATGAAGCCCAACTTTCATTGGACCGCACGGCCATCACTGCCCCCATTAGCGGGCGACTTAATGAGATCAAAGCAAAGGAAGGCGACTTGCTGGACGTAAATCAACAGGTGGCCCGGATCCTCCAGTTCGAAAAAGTGAAGGTAATGGTTGGTGTTCCCGAAAGCGACGTAGCTGCTGTCTTTGATATAAATGAGGCCGAGGTCATAATCGAGGCATTGGGGAATCGAAAGGTCAAGGGCAGAAAGATCTTTCTTTCGCGCCAGCCGCGCACACTCGCTCGCCTTTACGATCTTGAACTTATTGTGCCTAACCCGGCCGGCCGGATACTGCCAGGCATGTTCGCAAAGGTGGAACTAATCAAAAGAGTGTTTGACCAGGCACTGGCCGTTCCCCTGTACGCCGTCATCACACAGGGCGATGAGCGCTTTGTGTATGTTGAAAAGGATGGACAGGCCGAAAAAAGGTCGATCAAACTGGGTGTGCTTGTGGGCTGGCAGGTCCATGTGGAGGCCGGTTTGAATCCAGGGGAGAGGGTCATTGTGGTGGGGCACCGCTTTTTGGATGACGGGCAGGCCGTTAAGGTCATTAAGAACGTGAGCCACCCAAGCGAGATTCTGGCGTCATGATCATCTCAGATATGGCGGTCCGTAAGAGGACCAGCGTTGTTGTTCTGGCCATTGTGATCATTATCTTCGGCCTGGTGGCTTATAATTCTCTTCCCCGTGAGTCGTCCCCGGATATCACCATCCCTTACGTGTTCATCAATACCCAATACCCCGGCGTGGCCCCGGAGGATATTGAGCAATCCATAACTATCCCCATTGAAAAGAAGCTTAAAGGTCTCGAGGCGGTCAAGAAAATCGAATCCTCCAGCACCGAAGGGTTAAGTTCGATTATCATCGAGTTTATGGCAGGGACTGACATTAATGACGTTCTCTCCAAGACAAAGGATAAGGTAGACCTTGCAAAGCAGGATCTGCCCGCTGATCTGGAGGATGATCCCGAGGTCATTGAGATAAATATCTCCGAGTTGCCCATCGTTATTCTATCGCTTTCCGGCACAGTCGGTCTGGTCAGGCTCAAGGAGATGGCCGAAGATCTGGAGGAGGAGATAGAGTCCATCCCTGGCGTGCTGGAGGCCGACGTGACCGGTGGACTGGAGCGGGAGATCAGGGTCGAACCATATCCGGATAAACTGGCCTACTATGGCCTCTCTATCCTCAGGCTCCAGACCGTCATCTCCGAGGAAAACCAGAACGTCTCTGGTGGTGCCATCCGCATGGGTGATGGTCGGTTCCAGCTCCGGGTCCCGGGCGAGTTCCAGACCCCGGAGGAGATCTATGGCCTGGTGGTAGGTCTCCACCAGGGTCGGCCCGTCTACCTAAAGGACGTGGCCCGGGTAGTAGATGGGTTCAAAGACGAAGAGGGCAGGGCTCGTTTGGACGGCCGCGAGGCCATTAACATCCAGGTCAAAAAACGCGCTGGTGAGAACGTGCTGGGAATAGCCGAACAGGTCGACCTGCTCATCGAGGAAAAAATGGCCACATGGCCTGCCGGGACCAAGGTGACCAAGCTCATGGACCGGGCCAAGGAGATCCGGATCATGGTGTCCGACCTGGAGAACAACATTATCACAGGCTTGATCCTGGTCATTGTGGTACTCTTTTTTGTCATGGGTGTGCGCAACGCAGTGCTGGTGAGCCTGGCCATTCCCTTTTCCATGTTGCTGTCTTTTATGATCCTCCACGCTTTGGGCATTACCCTCAACATGGTGGTCCTTTTCTCCCTTACCCTGGCCTTAGGCATGCTGGTGGACAATGCCATCGTCATTGTTGAAAATATTTTCCGCTATATGGAGCAGGGCGTGCCCCGTTTCCAGGCCGCAGTCAAGGCAACCCATGAGGTGGCCCAACCCGTGGCAGCATCGACCCTGACCACGGTGGCAGCGTTCTTTCCCATCCTGTTCTGGCCGGGGATCATGGGTGAGTTTATGGCCTATTTACCCAAGACGGTGATCATTACCCTGTCATCATCCCTGTTCGTTGCCCTTGTGATAAACCCGGCCCTGGCGGCCATCTTCCTGCGCCTTCCGGCCGGTCATCGCTTCTCCAAGATCAAGGTCAGCGTCGAGGAAATCGAGCAGGCAGGCGAAGCACCTCTTACGGTTCGCGGCCCATTCCTCAGGGCCTATCGCCGCCTTCTAAATGGCGCTCTTAACCATCGCCTGGCTGTGGTGGCCATATCTTTCTTGTCCCTTATTGCAATGGCAATGATCTGGTTTTACATGGTTGGGCTGGAGAAGCCGATCGAATTTTTCCCCGATGTCGATCCAAATGCCATCTATATCAATCTGGACATGCCTGAGGGGGCTGACCTGGAATACTCTGACCGGATTTCCCGGCAGGTGGAAGTAGCCCTGTGCATGGGCTCCGGTCAGGAATTGGCCCCACCCGATGCCAATCCGGCCGACTGCTATTACGGCAAAAGCGGGGGGAAGATCCAGACACTGCGCAATGGCCAGCAGATCAAAGGCCTCACCGATATGGCGAACATTAAGCACATCTACTCCCGGACCGTGGCCATAATCGGCGGGCAATCCTCCTTTGAGAATACCTCCCCTAACCATATCGGCATCCAGTTCTACGACATGGAGGACCGGATCGAGCCGTCCCCACAGACTGTGGAAGAGATAAGAAACAGAATCAAAGA
>JAKLQB010000728.1 GCA_022013615.1 Desulfobacterales bacterium
TTTGAAAATGCCATCCAAATATCTGTAGCAACCATAGTGATGGCTGCTTTGAATGAGACCACATACCAAAAGCCACAGAAACCCACAATGCCCATAGCAAAACCGACGGGCATGCCTGAAAAGAATAATACAAATAGAAGGATTGCGATTCCAATCAGTCCAGCAAGTGCTAAACTCATCTATCCTTCTCCTCTTCCCCAACGATGGCCTTCATGAGGTCAACAAGAAAAACCAGGGCGAGAACAACACAACCAAGGGCAACTCCATAGGTGAAAGGGTAATAGACGATCTGTAGCGTTTCTGTTACTTCCCCTGATTTCCTTAGTGTTGAGGCCCATTTTGCAATCTGCCAGGCAGCCATACTAAAAAAAACCATGCAAATGAGACAAGTTATACTATTTGTGATTCTCTGTGCTTTTTTTGAGAACTTTTTTATTAAGATGTCTACTGCAATATGGCCCCGTTCGATTTGGGTATATCCTAAGGCAAAGGCCGTCACAATAGCGCCTAAAAAGCCCATAATCTCAAAAGTGCCCTTTACCGGCATCCAGACAATACGCAGGAATACATTTGAACAGGTCAAAACGATCATTGCCACTAAAAAGACACCCGCTATCCACATAAGAACCTGGTTTAAAACCTGGCTTAATTTATCAAGAGCCGTCATATTAGCTCTCCTGTGCCTTTGTTCTATATTTTTGTTTGCTACTATGCCTTTAATAGTCAAGACGGGTTATGGACTTCGGTTGTCACGACAAACTATTTTGAAATCCATAACCCATCAGATCTTCACATCCAATATCGGTTTGGATGCTTCTATTGGTACTTTTTCATAAACGCCTTGATATCCGCTATAATTGCTTCTACCGGAAAGCCTTTTTCTTTTGTGTCCTTAATCCACTCAGCCGTGATGGGTTCCAACAATTTGTCCCACCTGGCTCTCTCTTCTTTGGAAAGTTCAATCACCTCAACACCCTGTGTCGTTTTAGACCACTCCATGGACTCTATTATATGCTTATCCATGTAAGCCCCTGTCCATTCGGCATGCTCCTGGGCCAGGTCATCCATAACCTTTTGAACATCTTTGGGCAGAGAATTCCACTTATCCATGTTCATAACTACGGAAAAAGGATAGATTACAGTATCGATCATAGTCACATACTTAGTGATTTCTGCGAACTTGAAATCCTTCATTACCTCAAGCGATGTAAACTGGCCTTTGACCACGCCCTTTTGCAAGGCCTCCGGCACTGCAGACATTGGCATGCCTACCTGGTTGGCGCCCCATGCCTTTAGAATTTTTGCAGCGCCGCCAGAGGCACGCAGATCCACACCTTTCATGTCTTCTAATTTTCTTATGGGCATTGTAGACATAATGTTTGAAGTTCCGCATGTATACATGGTAAGGACTTTAACCTTGGAAAAAGCCTCGGGCTTATATTTATTGTACAGATCCCAGAGTGTGAGAGAGGCCACGCGCGCATTGGGAAATCCGAGAGGAAGACTGGTTGCGTTAGTGACTGTGAAGCAGCCAGGCTGGTATGCCATGCAGAGAGTACCGATATCTGACGTTCCAGCAATAACTCCGTCTAACATATTTTTTGCACCAAGCAGTGTCTCACCATGAAAGGCGTCTATTTTAACCTTACCGCCTGTTCGTTTTTCCACCTCTTTTATCCACCTCTCCAACTGTACACCCACAAAGGTCCCGGCAGGTGTAAACTGAGAATAGCTCAGCTTGATTGGTCCTGCCATTGCTGGTGCCGAGATCAAGCTAACTGTAAACAGTGTTACCAAAAAAAATCCAACCAGTGCAAATCCTATTTTTCGTCTCATATCTCTTACCTCCTTATTAATTGATGATTTAACCCCCTTAACACCATTACCTTCCATTTCACCTCCCTTCTCTTTAATTTAAGTGCCTAAAATATACTCGGTTCCACGAACTCCCCAAAAACATCTCTGAAAACATTCGACATTTCACCTACCGTTGCATAACTTTTGCAGCACTCAAGCAGATAGGGCATAACGTTTTTCTCTTCTATGGCCGCCTTTTCAAGTGCTTTTAAGGAGTTTTTGACCGCCTTGTTGTCCCGGTCCTTCTTGAGTTCCTTAAGTCGTTTAATCTGTAAACGTGCCCACTCCTCGTTGTATTCGTGGAGTTCCACCTCCATGTCAACGCCTTCTGTGTACTTGTTGACACCGACCTTTATGACTTTCCCTTCCTGGATCTTTTTCTCAAACTCGTAGGCCTGCCATGCCACTTCTTTCTGCACATACCCGGACGAAACAGCCTCAACCATGCCACCGACCTTCTCTACCTTTTCCATCTCTTCCAGGATCTTTGCTTCCATTTCTTTGGTCAATGTTTCTAAAAAGTATGAGCCGGCCAGGGGATCCACCGTATCCCTGAGCCCTATTTCATCCATGAGTATTTGAAAGGTCCTTAAGGACAGGAGCGCTGCCCGCTCCGTGGGAATCGTATATGCCTCGTCAAAAGAGCAAAGGGCTGTGGTCTGGGCGCCGGACAGGGCCGCTGCAAGCGCATAGTATGCCCCGCGCACGATATTATTTTCCGGCTGCTGTTTGGTCATACCCGAGCCGCCGCCACCGAATATGCCGCGGAGGAAAAGCGCTTTCTTGTTTTGAACATCATATCGTTCTCTCAATAACTTTGCCCATAACTTCCTTGCCGCCCGAAATTTTGCCACTGTCTCCCAGATGTTACCATAGATATTCAGATTAAAAGAAAACCTGCCTACAAAATCTTCTGCCTTGTATCCACGGGCGACCACGTTATCGATATAAGCAAAGGCAATCAATAAGGCATAGGAAATTTCTTGTGCCGGCGTGCAACCGGATTCTCTGATATGGTAACCCGCCACAGAAACCGGATTGCATCTTGGCAGTTCCTTCATTGAATACTCTATAGTGTCACCGATAAGCCGCACTGCTGGTTCAACAGGATAGATCCACGCTCCCCTGCCAACCATCTCCTTGAGGATATCGTTCTGAGGAGTGGCCGAGATCTCTTCTTTTTTATACCCGAATTTTTCCGCTACTGCCTGATACATGGCCAGCATGATCGAGGCCACTGCGTTAATTGTCAGGCCGCTCCCGATACGGTTCAATTTAATATCCTTGAACGCGATCTCAAAATCCCTCAAGGAATCAATGGCCATACCCACGCGTCCCACTTCACCCTCTGACATAGGATCGTCGGAATCATAGCCCATCTGCGTAGGCAGATCGAAGGCCACATTAAGGCCCGTTTGGCCATGAGAAATCATTAACTTAAATCGCTCGTTGGTCTCCTCTGGTGTGCCAAACCCTGTGTACTGGCGGGTTGTCCAATTTCGGCTCCTGAAACCCAGGGGATGAATACCGCGGGTAAAAGGAAATTCTCCGGGATCCGCAAGATCCTTCTGGTAATCAAAACCAACCCGCTCAAGGTCCTCGGGTAAATAAACCGGTTTTATCTTAATGCCCGATTGAAGAATAACCTCTTTGATGGCATCTTTTTCATCTTTGATATATGTGGCTACGCCCATGATTCCCTCATCTATTTATTTAAATAATCAATATTTTTTCTATGTGCTTTCAGTGATGTCCACTGCGCCCTGCGCCTGCGTGACCACAAGTCCAGTATATGTGTGGATGGTCACGGACTATTTCGGTGCATTTTCCCAAATAAACTTTACGATCTCATCAAAGTGAACTCCCCCAGGAAAGATCCCTTTGACCCCAATATCCTTAAGGGCGGGTATATCTTTGTTAGGAATAACGCCACCCACAAC
The DNA here is from genome assembly GCA_022013615.1 of Desulfobacterales bacterium. Next base: position 3,798 of record JAKLQB010000728.1, read on the forward strand.
GATCAGTTTATCCCCAATATCCTGCTCGTTCACCATCTTCATCAGTTTTTTGCAAATGGGTATATGAGCCCCGGACATAATGGAAAGACCAATAACGTCTGCATCTTCCTGTATGGCCTGGTTAACAATGCTGGGCACGGTCTGGTGAAGACCTGTATAAATCACTTCCATACCGGCCTCACGCATGGCATGAGCCACAACTTTGGCTCCCCTGTCGTGGCCATCCAGCCCTGGTTTTGCCAAAAGGACCCTTATTTTTCTCTCTGCCATATTTGTTAGCTCTCCTGATAAAACGTTTCGAAATCTCTAAAACTCATTGAGAATAAAAGGGATTTTCATATAACCCCGTTCTCTTTAAGCCCAGTTAGGTCTTCATTTGAATACCCGAGCTGCCCGTATATCTCCCCATTATGTTCCCCAAATCGCGGGGGAAACGAGAGGTTACGGTTCAGCTCTTCTAAAAATGGCGTCATATTGGGCGGTGGGGGCAGGGTGATTCTGGTCCCTGTTTTCTGGTCTTCAGCAAACAGTAACCTCCGTTCCACAAGGGGATCGGCCACAACCTCTGGAATGGTCTTTATCTTGCTTATTGGAAGGGTGATCGAGTTGAATAACTCGATTAATTCTTCGGAAGTATGATTTCTGGTAATTTCATTGATAGCCCGATTCAGGTTGTCCACGTCTTGAATTCTGCCAGCATTTTTTTCATACTCCGGTTTGTCAAGGGATTTAAACATTTCTTGAGATACCATGGACTTCCACTGCCGATCATTACCCACGGCCATATAAACAAAACCATTACTCGATTTATACACAGAGCAAGGGCAGAAAAATTCATGTGTATTGCCCCTGCGGGTAATTTTCTTGTTAAGTAGGGTTGAAAGGGTGATTGGCACTGTCAACCATGACACGGAGGACTCAAACATGGCCATATTGATACAGGAACCCTCTCCTGTGGCCTCACGCTTGTAAAGAGCCTTCATTAAAAGGCCGTAGGAATGTTCGCTTGTTCCCATATCGGGAAGTGGAATACCCAGTACCTGGGGGTCTCCACCCGCTTCACCGGTCATGTCCATCAAGCCTGATCTCGCCTGGAGTATGGGATCGTATGCCGCCTGATTGCTGTCCGGACCGAAACCCGTAACCCCCAGCCATATGATATCCGGTTTATGGGCCTTGAGAGTCTCGTAATCAATCCCCAGCTTTTTATAATTCCTGGGGAGTTGATTGGTTGCAAATATATCGACTTTCAGCTCCTGAATGAGAGAACGGAAAATCTTTTGGCCTTCTGGGTCGCCGAGATTGAGCGTCAGTGCCTTTTTGCCTGAATTAATGCACAGGTAATAGGCGTTCATCCTCTCTTCACCCAGGACATTCTCGCCAATAAAACGGTTTGGATCCCCATATACGGGATGCTCCAGTCTTATGACCTGTATGCCGTCATGGGCCAATCGGTAAGTCAAATAGGGTAAAACGGTCGCCTGTTCAAGGGATAATACGGTGAGATTTTTGAAAAGATCCATCAGAGTCCTCCTTTCGGGCTATCAGCAAAGTAAAA
>JAKLQB010000729.1 GCA_022013615.1 Desulfobacterales bacterium
ATGGGGGAATACCATCTAATGCCGCCGCCTGCCGATGTTCTGATACCATTGAAGGTGTAAGTTTCATCTTTTGTAAAGACATTTCCAGCGTCAAAAAATACTACGCCGACGACCCCCTGCTCCTTTGCCAGCGGGAATCTAAATTCCACGTTATAGTACATCATCTTTTCACCGCCGATCCTGTCACCGGTCTCGGGATCTCTTGGAGAAATGGATTCATATTCAAACCCACGAACCGTTTGGATCCCGCCGATGCTGAATTTCTGATAAACGGGCAGTTCTTCGCCGGTTCTTTGCACAACGAAGCCCCATGTACCATTGACCAAAAAAACGGTATCCCAGAAAAGGGGAAAATACCAGCCAGTTTTGGCTATATATTTGTTAAATCCAATATCTCCACCTAAAACCCCGCCCGCATACTCAAAACGCAGCCTGTTATAGGATCCTTTGCTGGTATCCCAGAGCTTGTCCCGGCTATCCCGCGTTATTGCAAAGGTCATACTGCTGGTCACATTTTGGCCCTCCATCTCTTTAATTTCCAACGCGGCATCCTCTGGAACTTTAGAGATGTCAGTATCATCATAGCCGTATTTTACCGTTCCTCTGGTAAATTCATCGATAGGTAGTGGGAATCCGAACAGGAGGTCCCCACCCAGGGCGTCTCTGGTATATTCATTATACTCACGCGACCTGTTATAGACGTCAATCCCGCCAGATACGGGTTTATCAAAAAGCCAGGGTTCAAGAAAGCTGATATCGAATGCTCTTGATATTCCGCCAATTTTGGCTGAAGCCTGCAACCTCTGACCGCGTCCGAAAAGATTGTTCTGGGATATCTGGAAAACACCGAAGGCACTATCTTCCGAGCTGTATCCCGCGCCAATACTGAACTGACCAGTGGACCTCTCCTTGACATTGACATCCAGGACCATCAGGTCTTCTGTACTCCCTTTTTTGGTTTGAATCTGAACGTCTTCGAAAAAACCAAGGCGCTGGATGTTTCCAGTACTTCTTCTGAGGCGCTTGGCACTGAAATAATCCCCTTCAATGACCTTTATCTCACGTCGGATAACCTTATCCCTTGTTACGGTGTTCCCTGAGATGTTGACCCTCGCAAACCGGACCTTCTGCCTCTTTGAAATAGTGTAGGTAATGTCCATCAAATGAGCCTCACTGTCCTCCTTGGTTACCGGAGTGACCTCTGCATGGGCATAGCCTTCGTCAGCATAAATACTCCTCAGTGCCTGGACATCCTTACGGACCGTTTCTCGATTAAACGTCTTTTCCTGGCCAATCTGAACTTCTTTTAAAAGATCATCGGCAGGCTTTACTAAATCCCCTTCAATGGCAACCTTGCCTACATGATACTGTGGCCCCTCATGGATCTCTATGGTGATGGTTATACCTTTTTCCTTTTCATAGGAGATTTTTGGTTCACCAACTTTCGCCTTAATAAAGCCCTTATTATGGTAGAAGGAGGTTATTTTATGTACATCGAATTCCAGTTTCTTCTTATCCAAAACCCCTGATTTTGTGAACCACGACAAGAAACCTTTCTCACTGATCTCCATGACGTCCTGCAGGTCATCATCATCGAATTCGTGATTTCCCACAAATTTTATTTTCCTGATATACACTTTTTCGTTTTCGGTAATCTCGTATCTCACCAGCACCTGATTGTTCGGTAACGGCTCAATCTTCTCCTTAATATCTACATTGTAATAACCTTTTTGACTGTAGTACTCTCTAAGGCGGTTGACACTTTGTTTGACCTCGTTTTGGTTAAAAATGCTATAGAGTTTTATCCCCAACTCCTCTTTAAGCTTTTCCTCTTTCTGTTTCTTGTTTCCCTGAATCACAATTTTTCCTATGGATGGCTTTTCAGTCACATGCAGGGTCACTGTCGTCCCTGTCGGACCTTCTTCTGTTTCTATCTTGACATCCTTGAAAAACCCCATTTTGTATATATCACGAAGGTCCTTATCAAGCTGCTCATAGTCGAGTCTATCACCTTTTTTGGTTCTAATTACAGCCAAAATAGCCTCTTTCTCTATGCGCTGATTCCCTTCCACATCGATCGAATCCACCTGGACAACCCAAACGATGTGATTATCAATATTCAAGGCAATCCGTTCAACTGTTTCCTTTAAAGCGTCAACATCCTCTGCCACCATAAAGAGAGAAAAAGGATCTCGCTTTTCCGATACATCAACCACCTTCAGATCGATACTCACCTTCCTTCCTATCTGAGTAAGGCTTCCTGCGATGATCCAATCAGCCTTTAAGTCCTCTCCCACTTCAACCAGTGTCCTCATGTCAAGAATAGGTAAAAAGGCGAGGGGGTGTTCATTCACTGCCTCGGGGCTAATTATTTTAAATCCCCTCTTTTCAAGGCTAAGGGTAAGCGTTTTTTGCAACCCACGTGTAAGGTGATCAAATGATTTCGGGGCATAAACCCTGAATGGCAGAACAGCGACCTTTCCCCTCTCTTCAGCCTTAACTATTTTGGGTTTCAGAGGGCCGCACAGAGCAAGACACAGCAATGTCGGGATCCAAATCCATCTCGACATTACTCCCCGGATTGATGGGAATCCCGCTGGCCCTTGACTGGTTCTACCGAATGAGCCCATCAACTATTTCCATCCGCGTTGACATCTTTTTTGCCAGTCTTTCATTATGGGTGGCAATAACCATTGCAATACTCTCATCTCTGTTGAGCCTGAGGAGGAGGTCGGCAACTTCCTGACCGGTTGACCAGTCAAGGTTCCCAGTGGGCTCATCTGCCAGTAGCAATTTGGGGTGCATCACCAATGCCCGTGCAATGGCCACCCGTTGCTGTTCGCCTCCAGACAGCTCGCCAGCCCTGTGATTCAAACGTTTTTCAAGGCCCACCTTCTCCAGGACTTCCCTTGCCATTTCACTCGCCCGTTTTTTTGAGTAGCGGGCAATCAAGGCCGGTATCATGGCATTCTCAAGGGCGTTAAATTCCGGTAAAAGGTGATGGAACTGAAAAACAAATCCGATTTCTGCGTTCCTAAAGCTGGCTAAGGCCCCTGCATCCATTTCGTAAACATTACGATCTCTGAATTTAACCACGCCCTCTGTGGGGGGGTCAAGGCTCCCCATGATATTGAGAAGCGTTGACTTCCCAACTCCGGAAGCCCCCATAATGGCCACACTGTGACCTGCATTCACCACTAAGTCTATGCCCTTTAAAATCCTAATCACATTACCGAGATGGGTGAAGGACTTATATATGTTTTCAAGCGTCAGCATTGATTATTGACTATTGTCTATTGACTATTTTCTATTGATTATTGACTATTGCCTATTGACGATTGTCTAATGATTATTAATAGTCAATATTCAATAGACAATACTCAATCAAAGGTTCTCTCCGCTGTTTCAGCAGGGATGAGTGAAGCGAACCGAGTTCAAGGTTTGTGTTTTTGTAACCGTTCATGGCTTCAGAGGTTCAGAGGTTCAAAGGTTCAAAGGTTCAAAGGTTCCATTCTCGTCCCCGGACTGCATTTGGAATGTGTATTTATGAGAAAAGCGTCATCTTCGTCATGCCTAAACCAAAATTGTACACAAATTGACAATTACTTGGGAAAATAAGCATGTTTTACGAGGACTTCGGGTTTTGAATTTTGTCCTTGTCCCTAACGTTGAACGTTGAACCTTGAACCTGTGAACGCTTACGTGTTTTTCAATAGTCAATAGTCAATAGTCAATAGTCAATCACCCCCCCCCTATTCATATCTAATCGCCTCAACCGGATTCAACTTCGATGCATGCCACGATGGGTAAATAGTCGCCAGAAAGGATATGACCACCGCAGAGAGGGAAACAAGACACACATCCCAAAATTCAACCCGGACAGGAAGCGTGGTGATATAATAAACGTCTGAGGGCAAGCTGATAAATTTGTACCTGGCCAGCAAATGGCAAATGCCCAAACCGGAGGCAAGGCCTGCCAATGTGCCAACCAGGCCCACTAACAAACCCTGAACCATAAAAATAGTCATGATGCTCTTCGCAGAAGCGCCCATGGCTCTCAGGATAGCAACATCTCTTGTCTTTTCCATGACCACCATTACCAGCGTGCTGATAATGTTCAGAGCACCAACCAGTACGATCATGGTCAAAATGACAAACATGGCAAATTTTTCCAGCTTAAGCGCGGAAAAGAGGCTTCTATTCATCACCTTCCAATCCTTGGTCCAGTACGGGTTGCCTAATGCATTTTGAATTTTTATTCCAACCTTGTCTGACTTGTATACGTCTTTGACCCTGACCTCCAGGCCGCTCACCCGATCTCCAAAGCCCAGAAATGCCTGGGCCTCTTTGAGGGAGACAAACACCATGGAGGCATCATACTCATACATACCGGAATCAAAGACGGCCGTAACTTTGTATTTTTGTGAGTTAGGGACCCTGCCCAATGGCGTCAATTTCCCTTCAGGTGAAATCATATTCAGAATATCGCCAGGGTAAGCACCCAATTGTTTTGAAAGTTCACTGCCGATAATAATGGTGGGCAGTCCGTCCCAACTGCTTTTTAGAGATGATAATGAACCATCTTTTATCATATTCTCGATGCTCAAAACATTGCCCGCTGTTTGCGGGTGGATCCCCCTCAGAATGGCACCCGATACATTTCCTGACCTATTGACCATAACCTGACTATGTATAAAGGGAGTTGTCGCAACCGCGCCTTCCACCTGGCCGACCCTTCCAGCAACTCTCTTATAATCGTTGAAAGCACCCTTATAGCTCAACACGAGGAGATGTGATTTGACCCCCAGAATTTTAGACATTAAATCCGCTCTAAAGCCGTTCATCACAGATAGAACAACCACTAAGGCCATCACACCAATCATGACCCCCAGTACTGAAATCACCGTAATTACAGATATGAAGGCCTGCTTGCGCTTGGCCCTCAGGTATCTTATACTAAGAAATAGCTCGAAAAACATGCGCAAACAAAACCTATTTTGATCTCATCTGGGGGAACAGGATAACGTCTCTAATGGAAGGAGAATCGGTTAGTAACATTACGACCCTGTCAATTCCAATACCTTCACCTGCTGTGGGCGGCATCCCGTATTCCAGGGCCCTTAGATAGTCCTCGTCCATGAACAGAGCCTCTTCGTCACCTGTTTCCCGAAGGGCCACCTGGTGCTCGAATCTTCCCCGCTGGTCCACAGGGTCGTTTAATTCGGTGAACGCATTTGCTATCTCCCTGCCTCCGATAAAAAGCTCGAAACGATCAGTGATATCCGGATTTTCATCATTTCGCCGGGAAAGTGGCGACACTTCAGTAGGATAACCAATAATAAAGGTAGGCCTCATCAGCTTTGGTTCCACCAGGTGGTCAAAAATCTTTGTAAGTATCTGCCCATGACCGTCTCTTTCGGTCAGTTTTATTTGGCATTCCAAAGCAAAATCCGCAGCGGATTTCCTGTCGTGCAAAACCGCTTCTTTCACACCTCCCATATCCTTTAAGACGTCGAACAACGTTATCCTGGGCCAGGGCGGAGTGAAGTCAATGGTCTCCCCTTGATATTCAATAATGTTTCCACCACAAATTCTCTGAAGTACCTCGGTAAAGAGTTCCTCGTTTAACTCCATAAGATCTTCATAGGTGGCGTAGGCCATGTAGAATTCCAGCATGGTGAACTCGGGGTTATGCTTTATGGAGATACCTTCATTCCTGAAATTCCGGTTGATTTCAAAGACCCTTTCCAGCCCGCCAACCACCAGCCTCTTGAGGTACAATTCAGGGGCTACTCTCAAATAGAGATCCATTCCAAGGGCATTATGGTATGTCTTAAAGGGCTTGGCCGTTGCCCCGCCCGGAATGGGTTGCATCATGGGCGTTTCTACTTCCAGAAAATCTTTCTTGACAAAAAAGTCCCTGATGGTCTGGATGATACGGCTTCGCGTGACAAAAACGTCCTTGACTTGCCGGTTAACAATCAGGTCCACATACCGTTGTCGATATCTTGTCTCCACGTCGGTTAAACCGTGCCATTTTTCAGGCAATGGTCTCAATGACTTTGTAACCAGCGTAAGATCCTTAGCCAGAATGGTTAGTTCACCGGTTCTGGTTCTAAAAAATGTACCCTTTATCCCGATAAAATCGCCGATATCCATCAATTTGAAGGTCTCGAATTTCGCTTCGCTTACCCTGTCCTTCCTGATGTATGACTGGATGCGACCCGTTCTGTCCTGAATATGAATAAAGGAGGCCTTTCCAAAATTCCGCAAAGCCACAATCCTCCCGGCCATGGAACATGTCTTGATCTCCCTCTCCAGGGCCTCTGAGTCCATGTGTCCAAAGTTTTTTACCGCTTCAGATATCGTAATATCGGTGTGACAGCCGGCAGGGTAAAGATTGACCCCCAGATCCTCTAATTTCTTGGCCTTATTGACCCTTTCTTCTATAACTTGGCTGATTTTCTCCATAATTTAACCAAACCTGTTTTATGGGGATTTTTCTTAAAGCAGAAATTTTGTAAGCAGAGCAAATTAGATTCATCTTTATTAGTTTAATGAACTTTTGTAGTCAAGGTAAAAGAGATTTCTTAGGTTTTCATACCTGAATCTTGCACCAAGTATCGTAGCGAGGCGCAGAAAGCCTTGTGTTTAAAGCGAAGTTGGAGTGATTTTGACCCGCAGGCATATTACCTATATGGTGAGGATCAAAATCATGAAACGAGCTTTAAAGGCAAAGCGCTTCAAGCCGTAGCAGATAGTTGGTGCAAGATTCAGGTCATACACTTATTCATATGAGTTATCCGCAGGGCTACCCTTTTTTTCGCCCACCCTGCCCATATAAGCCGTATACTATTTTTTTTGAAAAAGCTTAAAATTAGTGTTATATGGTAACTCAGGTTGTCAGGTTCACAGTTTCCCGCTAAAAGCGGGACTGAAAGCGGGATTTAGCCTGCGGCGGGGTCGCATTTTTCATATTGCTTGACATAGTTGATGAACCTA
>JAKLQB010000730.1 GCA_022013615.1 Desulfobacterales bacterium
ATCAGAGAGTCTTGGAGTTCCTTCAGCTTATAGATGATTTCATTAAGACCCACTTTACCGGTTGCAAGATTGAATCGAAGTGTTATATGTATTTCTTGTTCCATCACGGTCTCTTTCTCTTGGTTTTGGTTGGGAAACTCTAACCATAGAAAGAGATCGTAATTTAATCAATCCTTAGCCCATGCGAACACTTTTGAACGTTACCAACATTTTAAGGCGTAAAGGGATATCAGGTTTTCTGTCCGGTGAAAAGTACTGGTATGTAAAGCCCAAAAATAAATGAAGGCATTTTCGCCCAGGTGGTATCAAGCTAACATTGCACACTGTGCCGCTGCGGAAGTTCAAAAAACAAGCCCTTTTGTGATGGCACCCACTGGGAAATTGGTTTCAAAGACGATAAGAACTGAAAGATTTAGATTAGAACGCAAAACATCGGCAATTGAGTAGTGGGCAGTATTGTGTGTACAATAGACAGCAATTTCAAATACTTTGTTGAATGTTGACATCCAACACATTAACTTCATTTATTAGACAATACCTAATTTCGCTAAGTATTTTAACAGTACTAATTCAGCATTGACTTTTCCTTATTTTCTGCCATTCTACCCCTATCCATCTTAATGCCTTAATTTTCTACACAACCTGTCACTCCACCTGACAAAAAACGCTGGAGCGTTTGCATGAGGTGAGTTCTTTGTTAGCACCACACCATCAGGCATCATGGGGTAAGACTGGAAGATATTCCCGGCCAAGCTTTGTCTACCAAGTCTCTTCCGTTTTGTTGGATGAGAACTAATCGCCGTGATTTTTCAGTTACGAACCCTGTGTACAGGAGGGAAAACCATGCTAAGAAAAGGTTTGTTTGCGCTTCTTATCATTTTGCTTTTGATCGTTCTTTATTTCCTTGCATGGCCGGTTCCTATAGAGCCGGTGGCATGGAAGGCTCCGCCAAACCCTGGATATACCGGCCCATTTGCCCGGAACGATCTGCTCAAGGCCATCGAGTTTCTGAAAATCGGAACTAATCATGGTCCCGAAGATGTGGCCGTTGATGATCAGGGCCGCATCTATCTGTCTACTCACGAAGGCTTTATCGTGCGTCTTCAACCTGATGGGGCGAAAGCCGAAAACTTGGTGAACACAAACGGCAGACCACTCGGTATTGACTTTGATAATGCAGGAAATTTGATCGTGGCGGACGCCTTTAGAGGTCTTCTGTCCATTTCTCCGGAAGGTAAGATTATCGAACTGGCGACAGATGCCGATGGCATCCCTATCCGCTATGCCGACGATGTCGATTGCGCGGCTGATGGAAAGATCTATTTCTCGGATGCATCCATGAAATTTGGAGCTAAGGAGTCTGGGGGTACCATGGAGGGCAGCTTGCTGGACATCAACGAACATGGAGGCCACGGGAGATTGCTCGTATATGATCCAGCCACTCGTCAGACAAAGACGCTGCTGAGTGGGTTGAATTTTGCCAACGGCGTAGCTGTGAGTCATGACCAGACCTATGTGCTGATAAGTGAGACAGGAAGCTACAGGATCATACGATACTGGATAGCCGGACCAAATATAGGAAAGTCCGGACCAATTATCGAGAACCTGCCCGGTTTTCCCGACAACATTTCTACCGGCTTTGAAGGTAGATTCTGGGTGGCGTTGATATCACCTCGTAACAAATTGGTCGACAATCTTTCAGAAAAGCCCTTCCTACGTAAAGTGATCCAGCGTATGCCTAAGTTCATTCGGCCCAAGGCAACAGCCTATGGTCACATCATTGCAATCGATGGGAACGGTAGGGTTCTGAAAGATCTGCAGGACCCAAAGACAGGCTATCCTCAAAACACAAGTGTAACAGAAACCAAAGAGTTCTTATACATTGGCAGCCTCGTTTCGCCAGTTATGGCCTATTTAGTGAAGTCCAAGGTGGGATTATAGGAACTTTTTTACTTCTGGCAATGAAAAGTAAAATATGGGTTCATAAAATATGAATAAACAAAGTTGCCGGACATAGACTTCATTATTGAATTTCAAAAGAAAGAGACGGGGTGCTAACAAGACACTCTAAACTAGGAGGTCCACAAAGAGGAATTCCACAGGGCAGGCATTTAATCCCATTTAAGACGCGTAACAGCACAGAATAGTTCTTATGAACATCGGGAGCCTGCAGCACCTTGCGGGGGCGTTTTTGGGGTCAAAAAGGGCGATATAGGGCCTAAAAATACCTATTTTTGGGACATTAAGCTATAATATTCAATAAGTTAACGTGGCCCGACCTCAGCCCCTCAGCCCCTGTGTTAATAGGAGAAGGCATGAAGTTACTGAGCTTTGACATAGAGATCTCGGATGTCTTCGAGCTCGGGAAGCACGAGGACATGGAGAAGTATGCGCCGTTTCATATTTCGGTGGGGGCAACGGCGATACACAACGGTGAGGAGCGGGTGTGGTATTCGGACGATGAGGAGGGTCGTCCCGCGTTGAACCTGACGCGGGAACGTGCTCATGATTTGCTTGAGTATCTCGATGAGATGCAACAAAAAGGGTTCGTGGTGTGCGCGTGGAATGGCTTGGGCTTCGACCTGAAATGGATCGGCCATCAAGCCGATGACATGGCCCTCGCCGCACGTATCGCTTTGAAGATCTACGACCCCATGTTCCAGTTCTTCAACCAGGCCGGCTTCCCCGTCGGGCTGGGAAAGGTGGCCGAAGGAATGGGCATCCCGCAAGAGAAACTCATGGACGGCGCGGACGCACCAAAGCAATGGCGTGCAGGAAATCATCAGGAGGTAATGGACTACTGCCTCAGTGATTGCCAGATGACCAACCTCATCGTCCGCGCCATACAGGAGGCGCGGCAAGTTCGATGGGTGACGGGCAAAGGACACATCAGTTCAAAGCCTATGCCACGACTCAAATCCGTCGAAGAAGTCATCCAAGATCCCGAACCCGACCAGTCTTGGATGGATAACCCGCTTCTGAAGACAAAGTTCTACGAATGGGTTCAGGAAGCCATAGGGACGAAAACATGAGTGACGATCTAACATTATTCTCCTCGCCCGAACTCAAGGACACCGTTCAAGACATGCGAGATTTGCTATCGCAAAATCGTCTTGCGTTCCTGCTCGGAGCCGGGTGCAGCCGGAAAGCAGGACTTCCGCTGATGCCAAAACTCACGGAAGAAGTCTTAGGGCACGACAAGCTCGGCGAGAAAACGAAAGAACTCCTCAACGAAGTCCGCGAGCTGTTCTCCGGCGCAAAGTGCGCCACAATCGAAGACTATATGAGCGAAATCGTTGATCTTCTCTCGATTGCTGAGAGACGAACACAGCGTGGGGCCACGAAATCCAAGATTTCCGTGGGCAATCAGGAGACAAACTCCGCTGAACTCCAGGCTGCGCTTGACGAAATAAAGCAAGCCATCTCTTCAGCCATTGGCGACAAGGAAGTCGATGTCACGACCCACCAGCAATTCGTCAGAGCAATCCACGGTTCGCTGCAGGCAGGCAAGGCTGGTAGGGGTGTCGATTACTTCGTCCTCAACTACGACACGCTGATTGAAGATGCGCTGGGGCTTGGGCGAGTTGCCTATTTTGATGGCTTCACCGGTGCTGCAACCGGTTGGTGGGAACCGAGCACGTTTAGAACTAATGGAGAGGCTGCCAGAGTCTTCAAGATTCATGGCTCAATTGACTGGTGCCTGCTTGAGGGCGACTCCCTGCCAAGACGAATTCGCTCGGGAATCAAGACAGAGTCCCCCAAGAGCCACGTTCTAATCTACCCCGCCGCAACGAAATACCAGGAAACACAGCGTGATCCGTTCGCTCAGCTGATTCACCATATGCGCCTAAGCCTCTGCCCCAGCGAGAGAAAGGAAATGGTTCTGGCGATTTGTGGATACAATTTCGGCGACTCACATATTGATCTGGAAATCGAGAATGCCTTGTACCAATCGAATGGCCGTCTGACCATAGCGGCGTTTACTGGGACTGACAAGCCGGAAGGAAAATTGAAGGACTGGTTGGCCGATCCAACGATTTCGGAACAGATTCGGGTATACGCCAAAAAAGGCTTCTTTCATGGCGACAAGGAAGTCAAATTGGATGATGAAATACCATGGTGGAAGTTCGAGATTCTCGCAAGGCTCTTAGGAGGGGAACGATGAAAGCGAAAAGAAATCCGAACGAGCCAATCTCGAATCTGGAAATTGGCGCAGTGATTGAGGTCGATGGGACGCATATCATTGCCGAACTTGATCCAAAAATTACAGAACTCTCGCGCGTTTACGGTGGAATCATCTATCCGATTGGTCAATTCGGCTCGATCATCAAGATACACTATGGCGCAAGTCTGATATTCGGCTACGTGGGGCGTCTCCGCATGAAGTCCGAGTATGAACGCGAAAAGGGGCTTACCCCGGAATCAAGTGGAAGTGCGCGGATTATTGAGGCTGACCTGTTCGGTGAGGGCGAATGGGTTTTTGACAAAGAAGAGTGGAGGCTGGACTTTGAGCGTGGCGTCACCACCTTTCCTTTGCCGCAGCAAAAGGTTTATCTAACACCACGTGCTGAGCTCGGCTTCATCTATGGTGAAGGAACGGGGCCTGTAATTCTCCTTGGTGAACACGTTGGGTCCGGCGGAACCCCTTGCTACGCTGAAATGAATGAACTTCTCGGTAAGCACACGGCGATATTGGGGTCTACTGGGGCCGGAAAGTCGGGAACAGTCGCTGCGATCCTTCATGCAATTCTTGACAGGGGAAGCGATGCAGGACATCAGAACTGGCATCCTCAAATCGTCGTTCTCGATCCGCATAATGAATACGGTGCGGCCTTTCCTGATCATGTCAGGTTATGTACTGACGAAAACTCGCTTAGCCTTCCTTACTGGCTTCTGAACCTCCAAGAGACAGTCAATCTTCTTATTGGAAAGACTGAGTTCGTTGCAACATCACAAGCCAATATCGTTAAGACTGCCATCTTGCTCGCACGGCACGATGCCGCTCAGACGGTGCGTCTCAATGAAGCGGAGATCAACGTTGATTCACCTGTTCCGTATAAATTGGACAGATTCGTCCACCATGTCGAGAACAGCACCAATAAGCCTCCGCAGCCGAGCAAACAGGAGCCATGGAACTCGATACTCCACAAGATTGAGGTGTTGAAGAATGACTCCCGACTCGCATTTATGATGCAGGAATGGGATGGCGATGCCGATCCTTTGCCGGAGATCGTGAAACAATTCCTCGGAGATAGCGATCCCATCCGAATCGTCGACTTATCCGGCGTCCCAAACGAAGTGGCAGGTGCTGCAAGTTCCGCGATTGCTCGAACGCTCTTCTCTGTAAAGCTCTGGCAGACGCGCGAGGAACGTGAAAGCAACCCGGTTCTACTTGTCTGCGAGGAAGCGCATCGCTATGTGCCGAATCGTGGTGAAGCGCAATACGAAGCCGCCCAGGATGCAATCCGACGTCTTGCTAAAGAAGGTCGCAAGTACGGCATCGGTCTGATGCTCGTCTCGCAGCGACCGAGTGAGGTGGAGGCGACCGTGCTTTCCCAGTGCAATTCATGGATCGTCTTGCGTATCACCAACGACTCGGATCGTAGCCATGTCCAAGGGATATTGCCGGATTCCCTGGCAGGGTTGACTAAGGTGCTTTCTGGGCTTCGTCGCCGGGAAGCAATCTTTGTAGGACAGGCCGCCGTCCTGCCGTCACGCATATTGATTCGCGATCTCGTCAAGGACGGCAAACCGCTGCCCCGCTCTCAGGACATAGATTTCGATACGGGATGGCAAGGCAGCCAGATAACCGACGAGCACCTGGCGGAGGTGGGCAAGAGGTGGCGTCTGCAGAGGAGGGATGTATGATGCCCTCACGCAATGTGTTGTTTCAAACAGTTTGTAGGGTGCGGGTTGCCGTACCGGAAACCGAATACACATTCTGATCGTACGGAAACCAAATAAGACGCCGCGCCAGGATACAATGCGCCAGCCCCCATTGAAAACGCATGGATTACGCGAACAGAGAAGCAGCGTGTTATCTGGAAGTAAGACCCGAATGTGGGTCTATCTGGAAACCATATTAACAGAAATTAGGCATCTCTCAGGAGGCAGACCATGAACAGCCCTGGGCTTGGTACGAGGGACAGGCAGTACGCGTACAGGGGCCTGGTGATTTTCGCGCGAAGAAGAAAGTGGGGGTCAGCCCTTGACACAGGACATTTTCCTCTGTTCGTCTGTTCGTCTTCGTCTGGGTCGGACCAAGCTAAGCGTTTGATAGAACAAGATAAATGAGAAAAATGATGGTCTTTTTGGGCCTTAGAATGCCCATTTCGGGGCTGAAACCATACCTTTAAGAGAAGAGTTGTAAGATACCAAGGGCGAACAGGCATTACATACCGGGTTGTGTGTGGCACACCCCAGTTAAATATGCATGCCCTGTTCAATCCTCCATAAGAGGTCCGCAAAGCAGGAATTCTAAAAGGCAGGCATTTAACAGAGGTTGAGAGTAAAGGATTTGTTAAGAGTGTAAGGCCTTCATTCAGAGCTCTTGCCAAAGGAGGAAAGCCCAGGGAGGGAGGAGGCTATCAATAAGATGACTTGGCCTGACCCCATTTTAAATTTTAACATTTTACATATTCGGTGAGAAGCTGAGTGACTGTCGCATCGAGTTGAGAGCACGTTATTATTTTGACGCGGCAAACTTGCTTGATTAGATTCACCGTAAAGGTTTGTTTCAAATTTTTTCGGTTTGAAGACTGTTGACTAATGAATATCGCTCAAACAGCTCCACAAGCTCTACTTTTAAGAGGTTGGCCTTATCCACCGCCTTCAAGTATCCCTCTTTGAGAGAACTGATCCGATCCACGGCCTTTACATACTCTTCGCGTAATATTGTGGTCCTCTTCTCAATATCCCTCCCATATTCATCTCTCAGGGAACTAAGTCCACCTCTTAGCGCCATTACATACTCTTCTTTAAGGGAAGCAAGCTTCTTAAGAGTCTTTTCATATTCAATCCAAAGGCTGCCCGCCATACTCTCTTCAGCGCACAGGTATTGCTCTTTCAATTCCTGCAGCAATTCCTTTACTGAAATTATTTTATCAACCCTAAAGGCATTGCTTCCGGCAAAGGCAAAACCCTTCTCCAGATCCCCTTTTCTGGCATTATCAAGCGCCAGGGAGATACAATAGGGCGCGGTTTTGATTTCACAGTTTTTGAGGCATCTCCAGGCACACCTGTGGCCCATCTTTTTCCCTGCTGAAATATCCCTCAAGAATTTGTTCCGGATAGCCCGGCCCGGCATGCCGACAGGGCTTTTGATAATTTGTATATCGCCTTCCTTGCAGGAGACATAGGCCTCCTTGAACCTGATGTCGGCGTCACATTCACGTGTGGCCACGAACCGTGTCCCCATCTGGACACCGCTCGCTCCAAGCTTGAAAAGTTTGTAGATATCAGCGCCGGTAAAAACGCCGCCTGCGGCGATTACAGGGATGGTCCTGCGAAGTTTATCCTCATAGGTCTTTATCTCGGCAACTACGTCGGGCAAAATACATTCAAGCGCATATCCGGGATCATCGATTTGATCCTCTTTAAATCCCAGGTGCCCCCCTGCCTTCGGCCCTTCCACAACAACACCATCGGGGATATCATCATACCTTTTCAACCAGGATCTGAAGATAAGCCCTGCCGCCCTTGCTGAGCTTACAATAGGAACCACTTTGACTCCGGCTGACCTGAGCTTTTCAACAGGAATTCCCTTAATCGGGAGTCCGGCTCCAAGAAAGACCATATCGACCTTTTCTTCGATTGCGACCATAAGGAGGGCATGGAAATCCTGCACGGCCACCATAATATTGACCCCGATGATGCCCGAGGTCTTCTCTCGCGCCTTTCTTATCTCTTTTCTTAAGGCAATAGCATTGGCATCTTTGTGTTTGGCATAATAATCAGGGTCAAGCATTCCTATTGAGTTTGCAGCTATTACGCCTATGCCTCCTTCATTCGCCACTGCGGAAGCCAACCCTGACAGTGATATTCCAACACCCATTCCTCCCTGAACAATGGGGAGTTCCGAAACAGAATCACCGATTCTTAATTTAGGGATTTTGGACCATTGAATTCGGGAAATATCGAACTTTGGCCACTCTATTTTTCCGAGGTCGAACTTCGGCATCTGCAACTTTGATATCATATTGAAATCCACCAGCAAATTCTCCTTCTTCGAAATACAGGATGATTGGGCCTGTGTGTCAAGTTTACACAAAGGACCGGAGCCGACGGTCAGGCCGAATCATTAAAGCGATAAGATTAAATCCGTTCAGAGAAAAAGACAAGGCCTTTTTCTCCGAACGGATCAGGCCGAGCAGGCGGTAGTGCGAGACGCGTGGTGATCTATCGGCTCCCATCGAGTAAGGGCAGCAACTGTTCGGATTGCGGATTGGGGTCGGGCCGCGCTAAGCAGTTGATATTAAATGAAATGATGCCGAAAACCGTGCGGATATTGGGCCTATATTGGCCTTTTTAAAGGCGAAAAGAGAGATATAGACAGCAGGTAATGGTCAGAACCAAAAGACACTACATCCAGGACAAATTTGGCTCACCCCAGTTAAATATGCATGCCCTGTTCAATCCTCCATAAGAGGTCCGCAAAGCAGGAATTCTAAAAGGCAGGCATTTAACCGAGGTTGAGAGTAAAGGATTTGTTAAGAGTGTAAGGCCTTCATTCAGAGCTCTTGCCAAAGGAGGAAAGCCCAGGGAGGGGGTTATCCATTTTGTGTAAAAGTCTTGACACGTATATTCTTGTCATATACAATTCTCCATAATGGAAAATGATTTTGACAATTTTGTGGGGTTCCAATGGGACCAAGGTAATATCGACAAGAACCTCATCAAGCACGATGTCGAAAACTGGGAGTGTGAACAAATATTCTTCAACAAACCGCTACTTATTTTAGACGATCCAAAACACTCTATCGCAGAAAAGCGATGGGCTGCATTTGGCATGACAGACGCAGATCGTCCCCTTGTCGTATTGTTTACGAAAAGAGGAAATTTGCTAAGAATCATTTCCACAAGAGACATGAGTAGGAAAGAGAGGAAGTTCTATGAAGAAAAAGGATAAAACCATTCCAAAATTCAAGAATGAAGATGAGGAACGAGAATTCTGGGCCACGCATTCCCCTCTTGATTATTTTGATACGAAGGATTTCAAGAGAGCCCCGTTTCCTAATCTGAAGCCATCACTCAAATCCATCTCTATTCGTCTCCCAGAGGACATGCTAGCTGAACTCAAAACCCTCGCAAACAAGAAAGATGTGCCTTACCAGAGTCTGGCGAAAATCTATCTTGCCAGACAAATTTCATTAGAGCGTGGATCTTTCCGCACTGCTCCGAAAATGAGAAGACGGAAACCTGATGCCCAACAAGTCACTTGAGCTTCGCTCACCCCCGTTAGGCAAAAAAAGCATAAAGGGAAAGAATAATGGGGTGGATGCCGGGTCATCTATTACTGGGACAAAAATCAGGAGGCTTTTTAGTAACCGTTCACGGGTTCAAAGGTTCAGCGCCTCCTCTGACCGCCGAAGCGGCCAGTTTGATCGAAAAAGAGACTCCAGCGTTGCGGAGTCACATACGAGGGGTTCAAGGTTAAATTCTCGTCCACGGAGTGCATTTGGGTTACGTATTTATGAGAAAAGCGTCAGCATCGTCAGGCCTAATCCAAAATTTGGAGCTAAGTTGCCAATTACTTTGGAAAATGAGCATTTTTAACGACGATTTCTTGGCTTCAATCCCTTCTTTGTCCTTAACCCTAAATCCCGCTTTCAGCGGGAAACCCTGAACCTGTGAACGGTTACGCTTTTTATATGCTACTTGTGTACCCCAAGAGCAAGCAGAATGACCTTACTCCTGCGCAAATAAAAGTGTTGAGCAAGTTGGTCCAGGAGGAGTTCAAATGAAAAAACAAGATTTCGATAACCTTGTAGAAAGTATCAAGCAGGCTGGAAAAATCAGACGTGGAGAAATGAAGGCTGGTAGAACTTTTCAATTCGGCCCTGCTGACATTAAAGGCATTCGCCTTCGATTGAAAAAGTCACAGTCAGAATTTGCCATGATGATTGGCGTAAGTGTCTCAACTCTTCAGAATTGGGAACAGGGTCGGCGAAGACCTGAAGGCCCTGCTCGTGCCTTGCTCAAGATAGCGGACGAAAAACCTGAGGCGGTTATTGAGGCATTAAGCGCATAATTATACTTTACTCCACTGGCTAACATTACGGCTGCGGCTGGGATCGAACCAGGCTACCATTTTGATATTAAGTAGATAAGAGGAATATTTAACCCTTCTTTTTTGGATTTGGGTGGAAATTTTAACCCTGAAAAGGGCCTTTTAAGGCTTGAAAACGCCTATTTTTGAGATAAAATGCATTAAAGATCAGGCAGATAGCTTGGCCTGACCCCAACTGATAACTGACCAACTGGCGGAGCTAACTTGTACCCATAAGGCTATTCTATCGAGGAGAATTGAATGAAATTCCATCAGCTTACATCTGACAAGGTCCTGAAACATTTTTCGTCAGGAATAAGGGGCCTAAGTGAAGAGCAAGCACAGGAGAGACTTGCTCAGTATGGTCCCAACGAAATAGGGCGCGAGCGTGAGATCTCTCTGATCAGGAAGTTTCTGTCTCAGTTCAACAGCTTCATCGTCTACATACTCATCGCTGCTGTTTTTATATCATTCATACTCCACGAATACATCGACAGTGCTGTAATCATCGCCATCCTTATTGTGAACGCGGTTCTCGGGTTCTTTCAGGAATACAGGGCCGAGAAGGCCATCGAGTCGCTTAAGAAAATGGCCGCTCTTCAGGCCACGGTCATAAGGGATGGCCTAAAGAGGAGGATCAATAGCAATAAACTGGTGCCCGGCGATGTGATCGCTTTCGAGTCCGGGGATCGGATACCCGCCGATGCCCGCGTCATCGAACAATACCTGCTGGAGGTCATGGAGTCATCACTGACAGGCGAGAGTCACTCGGTAAAAAAGGATTCGACGCCCATAGATGATACGAGCACACTTGGTGATATGCATAACATGATTTTCGGCGGTACGAATGTCACCAGTGGCTCCGGTAAGGCGGTCGTAGTGAAAACGGGCATGGACACCGAGATGGGGAATATTGCTGAATCGATTGAGTCTGTTGAGGACGATGAAACGCCGCTTCAGAAAAGACTGGATATGCTGGGGCGGAGGCTCGGGATCTTAACGCTTATCATCTGCGGAATCATCATCGCCTTCGGCATCTTTAAGGGAGGGAATCTCCTTGAGATGATAATGGTGGGCGTAAGTCTCGCAGTGGCTGCTGTGCCAGAGGGTCTTCCAATTGTAGTGACCATCGCGCTGGCACTCGGAGTCAAGAGGATGGTGGGACAGAATGCCCTTGTAAAGCGCCTGCACAGCGTGGAGACACTGGGATGCACCACGGTCATCTGCACGGACAAGACAGGGACCCTTACACGGAACGAGATGACGGTAACGAAATTGTTCGTCAACGATACCATCATCGATATCACGGGCTCGGGATACGATATTTCGGGAAAGTTCCTTTCTTCGGGTGAGGAAATTGATCCTTCATCTGCTGAACTTCTCCTGAGGATAGGCGCACTGAACAACGATGCCGCGTTATCAGAAAAGAAGAGTATCATCGGTGATCCAACCGAAGGATGCCTTATTGTGAGCGCCGCGAAGGCGGGACTGAAAAGGTCGATTTTGAACGATAAGTTTCCACGGGTTCATGAGATACCCTTCGATTCCGAGCGCAAAAGGAAATCCACGGTGCATCGCACGAACGAAGGGCCTTTTATGTACACCAAGGGAGCGCCGGACGTGGTGCTGACGCTCTGTTCGAGAATAGATGCCGGGGGGACGGTGTCACCCCTTACCGATGAAGCGAAAAGAATGATTAGTGAAACAAACCGAAGGTTCGCATCGCAGGCTTTAAGGGTGCTTGCTTTTGCGTATAAGCCGCTGGCTTCCGGTAAGGACGTTGATGTATCCGATGAGAAGGACCTTATCTTTGTGGGTCTGCAAGGCAGGATCGACCCTCCCCGGGACGGGGTTCGGAGTGCCATCGAAAGGTGCAGGAGTGCAGGGATTCGATCCATTATGATAACTGGCGACTATGCGCTCACGGCACAGGCCATAGCCCACCAGTTGGGCATTAAGGGTGATGCAGTGACCGGAGAAGAGCTTCAAAAGATGGATGATGAAGCCCTTAAAAAAACAGTGAAGGAAATCTCTATTTTCTCGAGGGTAAACCCGGAGCATAAGATTCGGATCGTGCGGGCCCTGAGAGAAACCGGAGAAGTGGTCGCCATGTCTGGCGACGGTATAAACGACGCGCCAGCGCTCAAGGAGGCTGATATTGGTATCGCCATGGGCATTACGGGCACGGACGTGACCAAAGAGACGGCGGATATGGTGCTGCTTGATGATAAGTATACCTCGATTGTAAAGGCGGTGGAACAGGGACGGGGGATCTACGAAAACATTAAGAAATTTGTCAATTACCTGCTGTCGAGCAATCTTGGTGAGGTCCTGATACTCTTCATGGCCATGATCATTGGCTTCAGAGATTCCTCCGGAGCCATAGTTATGCCGCTTCTGGCCACGCAGATCCTGTGGTTGAACCTGATTACGGATGGCCTTCCCGCGGTTGCCCTGGGTGTCGATCCCATACGAAAAGGAATCATGGATGTATCGCCACGCAATCCTAATGAACCGATCATAACGAAAAGCATGGCCACAAACATTGTCATTATATCAATACTCATGGCAGCGGGAGTGCTCTTTCTCTTTAACCGGTTTCTTTCCGAAGGGGAGGCAATCGCGCGGACGATTGCCTTCACCACCATCGTGATGCTCGAGATGGTGAGGGTCACCATGGTCCGTTCCCAGTATAAGCTTCCATTCTTCTCAAACCTGTATCTTATCGGGGCTATAATTCTTTCTGTGTTGCTTCAGGTAGCGGTCGTCTATGTGCCAATGATGAACATCGTCTTTAAGACCACGGCACTCTCCCCTTACCACTGGGGCTATATGTGTGCGGTTATGGCGGCGATGTTCGTTATAGGGACGGCTATCACCAGGCTGATAAATCGATAAGTGCTCAGGGGAGAGAAATACTGGATCTTTCATTAAGAGAAAGGCTTTGATATCATTTGTAATTCCATATCTTAAGTGCTTAGCAATTTCAAGATGGTGAGTTTGGTGCAAGTTGTACGAACCTGAGAGTATGGAGCTGAGCACAAAGGGAAGGTTTCAATAGTGGAGCTTACTCTACGAAACCTGGTATTTCTTGATATTTAAGGTTCTTTGGGTTATGTCTTAACGCGCCATTTTTAAGGTTACTAAATAAAACCTTAAAAAACCTTGACACTTATCACCAACGCTTTGGCAAGCTACATTGACCGACGAATTGGATTGGACAGAAGTGGGGAAATACCATATATTGGGGTAGGCTAAAAATTCAGATTCATCTGGATACCTTCATCCCAGTTGCATGTATGTAACACATATCGCAACATATTGATAACACTGATTATGTCAGATACTGGCAAGATATATGGACTTTAGGCCGGTCATATGAAGGCAGCATATGTATTGTTTTTACGCAATCCCGGCTGCGAATCCCCCAGGCAGAAATGTCTCAAGGGAGCTTTTCTTAAAGACTTTTAGAGAATGAAAATGCCTGATTGCGCCGACTTCTTCTGCCTGGGTTATTTTACTCGTCGGGCTCGGGCGGTGGCCATGTCGTGTCGTAATGGTGCTCCAAGCAGGTAATCACGCAAAGCCTTACAAAGTTCGCAAGTGACCGGTGTTCTTTCTTCGCCATTTCGTCAAGGACTTTCTTTTCTTCCGTAGTCACACGAAATCCAACCATGTGTTGCCGCATTTTTTTTGATTCTCCTTAGAAATCTGATTTTCCCTCTTTATACTACATTATCCCCTTGACAGCATTGATTTCTTTTGTAAAAAAGGATATCAGAGCATACAAATCTAAGACATTTTATATGTAATTGAAGGACATTCTCTCCACCTTTAACCTCTAATAAGGGGGTCACACCATGGAGACATATCTCAAATTCTGCCAGTTCTGCTCCTGATAGGGCGTCTGTTCTGTTGGGAGGTTAGTTTCTTAATATTCGAAAAACCAAAATTTGATGTCGTATTATGCAAAAATTCAGTCCAAAAACTACCTTAAAGTATATTAAGCTTACTCTAGTTGCTCTTACAATACTCTTTACATCAGGATGCAACCCCTTTGAACCTGACCATTATGATGTCTTTATCTATCCTAATAGAAATGATTTAACAAACGACCTATATGTGGAAAGGTACGACTCTGTAGCTGAGGCACGCGATGTTGCTCAAAGCTACATGAAAAAGTACCCAAATGGCGATTATGAGATCGGAAAAAATTGCACCTTGGATGGGATCTGTGAAGAAACGTTTAATTAGAATGACATCTACCATGGACAGAATCAAGACCGCGTTTCTCAGATAGAGAGGTGGGGTTTTGTTTTTTGGAGGTGATCGTATGGCTAGTAGAAAATCATTTCTTATATGCTTTTTAATGATGGTCTTCATTCCAGGTTGTGCCAGTACAATCAATGAGAGTAAACCTGTATGGAAAATTAAACAAACTGTTACCTCTGAACCACTTGGGGCTGATATTTATTGGGGAAAAACTCAATCCAATTTAAAGAAAACAGAATATAAAACACCCCATTCAAAATCAGTCTCTGGAAAAACCTGGGAATCTTGGTGTTACCAAGTTAAGAAGGAGGGGTGCTACGATTCAGAAGTGATTTGCAGGGATGTAACACCTGGCAACCGATATGTTTACTTTAAACTGAAACCCGTAGAAAGAGAAGTATCGCTCATAATTGAGAAGGCATCCGAATCTAACAAGTTCTTTGACTGTCTGCGCTATTATTGGCAGTTGAGAGATTATGAGCCATTCCACGCAGATGTAGCTGAATTGAAGGAACGATTAGACAGAATGCTATCGCAAATTCGAGAAGAAACATCTTCTCTCATTACAAAAAACGAAATTGATGACGCCATTATTTTAAACTGTCTAGCGGGTAGACTATGGGCCAACCATCCGGCTGTTAGGGATAGCCTTCACGATGTATTCAAAAGGAAAAGCTCTCACCTGATGTCTATCTCCAAAGAATATGAAAATGTGGCAGGAGAAAAAAGAGCCGCGATGGCCCTATTATATGCCCTATCGGCATGGCGGGTTTCGCCTAATAACAAAGCTGCCGAAAAAAGAGTTGAGGCTCTATTCTCAAAGGTCAATAATTTCTATTCACCCAAAATTGCGATTCAGTACTCACCTTCCTTTTCTGAATTACTAAGAAAAAAATATGACGACCAATTCAAGCTCCTTGCGATTGAAAAGGACATTCGCCTATCCATAGATTCTTCATCGAGTTCCGCGTCACCATTTGATATCATAATAGAATTGGATCTCAAGGATCTGGGAATAACACATGAACGCCAAAGGAACACCGAGTATTCCACGTATCGAGCGGGTTATCAAAATGTTCCCAATCCAGCGTGGGTTGATACCCATGCGCGCTATCAACAGGCTTTGGCAATGTTACAATCTTACCGCAGTTCGGGGCCACTTGATTTCGGTCAACTCATAATCATGGATGCAATTAATAAACGCCGGCAGGAATTGTCCCGTATACCCCAATATCACCAAGAACCAATTTATCAGAGCTATCAAATTGCCAAAGAGACACACGTTTTTCAGCCTTTTATGTCAATTAATTATAGTGTTGTCGACATGAAACACAAAATGGTTTTGAAAGAGGCCACATTTGACGAAAAAACTATAGTTACGAAAATGGCAATAGATGGAGCCCATCCCGAAGATGTGAAAGGCTTTACCAATTGCAGAGTGACGGACAAAGATAAAGAGAATACATTTTATAACTTCCTGGACCCGAAAATAAATGCAATTTGTGACGAGTTACTCCAGACCGCCTCAATCGCACTTCTTTATAGAGCTAAGGACAGTTTTGTTAATGATAACTCGGAAGCTGCTCGCGATTATTTTGTTGCTCATAATCTATTAAGCAGGGAATACATCAACGACCGAATAAATAGCGACACGGCCAATGGGACTATCAACAGGGAGTTGGCAGCCCTGAAACGCATGCTGAAGCTGGGAGCAGAAGAAACGCCACCAAAGGTTGACCTGGCTCCTCATACCACCATGCTGCTGGACTTGCTGCCAATTCGTTCCAAAATCGATAAATCGCTAAATGAAATGCACAAAATAGATTTTCCCAAGCTATATGGAATGCTTGATACGTCCTCTATTTGCATAGAAACCGCTTTTCATGGAGCACCACTTCCGGGTGAATTTGACATATTATCGAGCGCTTTCGAGTACTGGGATGCTAACTCAGTCGAATACATATCCAGACA
>JAKLQB010000731.1 GCA_022013615.1 Desulfobacterales bacterium
GTGACCTACAACCGGTAGGCCACATAAATGATTCCACAATTTGACACAGAGATTGCCCAGAAGTGCCATTTCTGGATGGAGACGAGCTACGTCGGTTGCAGAATGAATCTCTCTACCGTAAAAACGAAGCCACAAGGTGTAGTCACTCTCTGCACAGTTATCTTTTTCTTAGGGCTTTTCATCATTTCAACGGTTATCTTAGCCTCTGTCCCGCCTGTCAGCAAAGACGCCCTCGTCCACCATTTGGCAGTGCCCGAGCTTTATCTTAAGCATGGAGGAATCTATGAGATACCATCCATGAGCTTTTCTTACTACCCCATGAATCTGGATTTGCTTTATTTAATTCCCCTCTACTTTGGTAACGACATCATCCCGAAGTGTATCCATTTTTGCTTCGCCCTGCTCACGGCCTGGCTCATTTTCGGTTATTTAAAGCGCCGACTGGATCTAAGTTACGCCCTTTTTGGAGTCCTTTTTTTTCTTTCAATTCCGATCATCGTGAAGCTCTCCATCACTGTGTACGTTGATTTGGGCCTTATCTTTTTTTCCACTGCGTCCCTGCTTGCACTAATTAAATGGATTGAATGTACTGGAAAAAAAGAGGACAGGTACTTTATGCTTCTTGAATGAAATTAAGGGCAGGGGCTTTGCCCCATAAGCGCTAACTTGTTTATAGCCATCTTTAGTAAATAAAATATTGCGATAACTGCGTGTTACGGGTTCTTGGACGCTCAGCAAGTAATTTAGCAATGTCGTTCCAGCCAGTAATCATGTCTTCCAGTGGCAGGTGCGGCTCAATCGTGCGCTTCACCTGATTGTAAGCAAAATTAAATTCACGCCAGGCACTCTGAGGTTGCGCGTTCTTCCAAGTTATATCCCCAGGGGGAAATAGAAGAAGCGTATTCGATTATTTTCTCGGTTAAAAGGGCCACAAATAGCTTGCCGTACAGCCATGCTTTGGAGCTGTCATCACTATGCTTTGGCAGGTGGCCCAGTTGCGCAATGGATTTAAACCTTTTAAAAATTAGCTCTACCTGCCAGCGGATTCTATACCAGTCGAGCACCTCAAAGTCTGAAAAGGCATCTTCAGGATAGTTGGTAAAAACGATTACGTATTTAGCATATTCTAAGGTCTCCGGTTTTAAAGAATGTCCCTTTTTTTGAGCCTGCCTCTTGAGCTTTTTATGGGCCAGTTTTATGGCCTCATTGCTCTTGCGGATGATACAAATCCTTCCTTGAACATAGGCCCCACTGCGCCCGGGAATCAAAACTGTCCATGACCTTACAGTGCCAGCTTTTTTGATGGCCATCACATTTTTCAGCAGTGGGAATTGCTGAGCTTTCAGATTAAAGATACGAAGAGCTTGTGTGTTCACTCTGACGATGACATACGCTTTTTTAGATACAACGTGATGAATCCCGGCGGCCGTAGAATAGCCGCGATCAGCGATAATGTAGTCACCCTTTTGAATGGGGTATTGAAAAAATGATTCACCGGTTCCCTTACCCTTTGTGACTGTGAGCTTGAAAAAGTCGCATGTCAGAGATGGTAGCTGAACGCTGTAATGGATACGCCATAGACTTCCCGTCTTTCCGGGCTCCTTTACATTCGTGGCATCGAAAAGCCGGACTTGAAAATCACTTTCGGTAGGCAAGCCAATTCCTTGTTCTTCAAATAATTCGACACACAATCTGTGAAGCCAGCCTTTTGCCTTCCTGAGGCGTTTAACCAGTGCAACATCAGAGATGTCAGCCAGATTGGAAAGCTTTGCCCTGGTAGCGGTTTCCCTCAAAGAATAGCCACATCCAATATGCATCAATAAGATTCTCATATAGTTTTCAGCGGCCTTGTCTTTGCGTAATCCTTTGAGAGCATTAGTCGATGACGCCAGTTCGATCCAATCGTCCGGGAAAAATGATACCAAGATAGGCCAATCTTCTGTCATATTTTACCTCCATCGAATTTATTGATGAAAGTATATGATATTATAAATATTATGTCAAGTAAAACAAGTTAGCGCTTATGGGGCTTTGCCCCGTCCCAACACCCATATAACATGATCAATGATTTCTTGTGTTTTTCTATTGGGTAGTGTGCCGATTTTTTCCGTTATGCGGCCCTTGTCAATCACCATGACATGAGTACATCTTGCCAGACTGTCTCTTGGTAGATTCCCTTCTCCTTTTTTGAGCATGACATTTCCTGGGATGTTTGTGTGTTTTGTCTGTTTTGTGAGGGGAACAACAAGAACCGATCCGAATTTGCTCTGATTGATTGCATCTCGCTGCACTACTACAACAGGTCTCCTGTTTTTTGGCTCAGATCCTTTTGCTCGACGAAGATCAACCCAAAAAAGATCACCCTGGCAGATTATCATCTGTCCTCCATTTCGTGTACGGCGCCTATGTTAAACATCTCCTCGGCCAATTCCCTATCTTTAGCTCCTATTTCAGCATCACTGTAAGTGCGGTTGTATAACCGTGTAATTTCTTCATCCTCAAGCTCTATTAGCCTCTTGTCCATTTCTTCTACAATAAATCGACTTCTGGATTTTCTAGCTTTTTTTGCCCACGAGTCCAACCTTTTTAAAAAAAGTGGGGGTACCGTAATGGCGACTTTTTGAGTAGGCATAAGACCTCCCTTCTGGTATGATGATTAGTATTATCATTTATATATACTATTAAGGCCTATGTCAAGGTGAATGAGAAGGCAATGGCAATTCTAATTATGACCCTTTGACTGCGAGAGCGGATTCATCCGCAACCCATTTGTTCCCAATTCACCGCAATTAAGGTCGCTTCTATAGGTCGTGATGTAACATCTCAAAAAGTTGGGGCAAATCCGCTGGTGTAGGGCGGCATTTTATATGCCACCGTTATTGGCGGGGTATAAAACCCCGCCCTACAAGAAA
>JAKLQB010000732.1 GCA_022013615.1 Desulfobacterales bacterium
AGTCCGGTTATGAGCTAAATGAAGACATAATGAACATTGAATTAGAAAAACACATTAATAATAGCGGTAAAAATGAAAATGAATTTCAACAGTCGATAAGAGACGATGGATACGATTATGACTATTTCAAAAAGAGGTTCGAGACCAGGCTTTTGATCAATAGATATCTTGATGAAAAGGTGCTGGCCGGGGCGTCCAACCAGGATGAAAAGCAGCGGATGTTTGCATCCTGGTTCAAGAACTCCCAGCTCCTTGCCGAAGTGGTCTATTATGACAAGGATCTCGAAAATGCTGCCCGAAACAGTAGCGCTTCAGGCAGTTGCTGTGCAGCAAAATAAACAAAACCGTACATAATTATTGAAATGTAAAGGAGTCAAATATGTCGAAAAATCGAAAGAACAGCGTTGCGAAAAAGAGCGCTGAAAAAAAAGCCATCATACTTGAAACGAAAAGGAAAAACCACCTTCCGGTGCTGTTGGTTTCCGGTCTCGCCGTCTTGGTAATCGCGGCGGCTGCCTTTTTTATGACCCGTACTAATGGAGGGGAAACCATTGCTGCCGATTCATTTAAAGCCGACGCCTCAGCAACTTCAATTACCTATCCTGTTGAACTCTTTGCAGATGGGAAGGCCAGACACTTTCGCCATAAAGCAGATGATGCCATTACCATCCAGTACTTTATCCTCAAGAGCTCTGATGGTGTCATACGCGCCGCTTTTGATGCATGTGATGTCTGCTGGCGGGCTGGAAAAGGATATCAACAGTCAGGTGACGTCATGGTTTGCCGGAACTGCGGCCGTAAGTTCGCATCAGTGAAGGTGAATGAAGTCAAGGGGGGATGCAACCCTTCGCCACTTAACAGAAAAGTTGAGGATGGAAAGGTGGTGTTGCAGATTAATGACATCCTTTCGGGAAAACAGTATTTCGATTTCTCAAAGCGGGGGTAAAAATGAATCTAAGAGACATTGCGTTTAAGAATCTCCTACGTCGGAAGGCAAAGGCCTTATTCGTTCTTGCAGGCCTTGCCATAGGGGTGTCAACGGTGGTCGCACTGATAAGCTTTACAGATGCAATGACCGAGAACATCAATCATAAACTTGAGAAATACGGGGCCAATATCCTGATTGTCCCAAAAACCGAAAACCTTTCGCTCACCTATGGCGGGCTCTCTTTGGGCGGCGTATCGTTCGAGATGCAGCAAATCCGCGAACAGGACCTGACCAAAATACGATCAATAAAGAACGCCGCAAATGTGGCAGGCCTGGGACCTTTGGTTTTTGGTGTGGTAAATGTGGAAGGGCACAGGGTCCTGTTAGCCGGTGTTGACTTCGAGGCCAACTGGGTTTTGAAGCCATGGTGGAAGATTGATGGGGCTATTCCAGGGGAGAACGGCGTTGTTTTGGGGTCTGAAACCGCCGCTGTTCTAGGTTTGAATCAGGGCAGCCCTGTGACGATCAAAGGGAGACAGCTCATCGTTTCCGGAGTTCTGAAACCAACAGGATCCCAGGATGACCAGTTGATTTTCATGCCCCTTAAAACAGCACAGGCCATTCTGAACAAAGAGGGTCTTGTATCTATGGCAGAAGTGGCTGCCCTGTGCAAGGATTGCCCAATTGAAGACATGGTAAGGCAGATCTCCGAGGTGGTTCCCGAGGCCAAAGTTATGGCCATCCAGCAGGTGGTAAAGGGCCGCATGGAGACCCTGGCCCAGTTCAAGAAATTCTCTTATGGAGTTTCTATCGTGGTCGTGCTGGTAGGCAGCCTCGTAGTCCTGGTAACCATGATGGGGAGCGTAAGGGAAAGGACGCAGGAGATCGGTATCTTCAGGGCTATCGGGTTTCGGAAAAGCCATGTCTTCAAAATCGTGCTCCTCGAGGCCGGGTTTATTTCTGCAGCGGCGGGCATTCTTGGCTATTGGGCCGGGTTTGCCGTCACAAAGGGCGCCATACATCTCTTTTCAGAAAGCGGGGGCATCTCCATTCAACCAAGTTTTGAACTGATAGGCGGGTCCTTTGTCTTGGCCGTTTTGGTGGGTCTTATTGCAAGCGTCTACCCTGCCTATTTGGCTTCACGCATGGATCCCAATCAGGCATTGAACGCAATTTAGGAGGTGAAACGTGAGTTACATAAGAGCAGAAAACCTTTCAAAACAATATGGTAGCGGGGACGCGGCCGTGATGGCCATTCACGATATTGACTTTACGGTGGAATCCGGTGAATTCGTCAGTATAATGGGGGAGTCGGGGGCAGGGAAATCAACCCTCCTTTCGATAGTGGGGGCCATGAATCCCCCAAGTTCGGGTAAATTCGTCGTAGATGAGATTGACGTCTACCGCCTGGGGTCTGAAAAGAGAACGGATTTTCGAAGGGAGTTTATCGGGTTTGTGTTTCAGAGCTTTCATTTAGTGCCCTACCTGACGGTTGTGGAAAACGTCATGCTTCCGCTGACTACCGTAAAGGCAACCAAGAAAAAGAAACGTGCCCTTGCTGAGGAAGCACTGGATCAGGTAGGTCTGACAGGCAAAGAGCAGCGTCTTCCAAGCCAGATTTCAGGGGGAGAAAAAAACCGGGTTGCCATTGCCCGGGCAATCGTGAATGATCCTCCCGTGTTATTGGCCGATGAGCCAACCGGAAACCTTGATTCCAAAACAACACACGAAATCATGGACCTTCTCCAAAGACTCAACCAGGAGGGCACAACGATACTTATGGTAACCCACAGCCAGGATTGTGCCGCTTATGCAGAAAGGATTTTGCGGGTATCAGACGGTCGTCTAATTGAAGGAGAAGGGCTTGTGGAGGCCTTATGTCTCGACAGAAAAATTCTACTCACAGGGGCTGGCGGTCTAATGCTCCGCGCCTGATTGCCGGAGCCGTGGGTGTCGTTTTGCTCTCTGCAGCTTTTATGAAGATGATGGATATGGATCTGTTCATCCGGCAGATGAGGGATTACGGCATCATATCCAATTATCTCCTTTTGAGCATAAGCGCCCGGGGTTTGATTGCCCTCGAGTGTACCCTGGGAGTCGGGTTGCTGGTCTTTTACAGGCCTAAACTGACGCTCCTACTAACATCGGCGTTGTTGTTGATCTTTGTAGGGGCAACCGGTTGGGCCTGGTTGACAGACGCTACAATAGACTGCGGGTGTTTCGGGGCGTGGGTTAAACGTACACCGAAAGAAGCGGTGCTTGAAGGCCTTATCGTGTTGGCGCTAACAGTCATTGCCTGGGCCATACACCGTCCTTCGCAAAAACCCGAGGCTCGCCCAAAGGCCTGGGTCTTAGCGGTTGCCTGCCTCGCTGGGTTGCTTCTACCTTTGGCATTTGGTTCTCCCGTAACACGAGTCGACCCGAACCAAACCAAGACAGGCGACATTATTTTAGGCGACTTTCAGATTGAAGGACTGGATCGTGTTGACTTGGCCCATGGCGATTATCTTTTAGTCTTAATGGACACAGAATGTTCACATTGCCGGGATGCAGTCGCCGCACTAAACTGGCTGGCAGAGGACCCTGATCTGCCCGAGGTTATTGCGCTGTCCTCCAACGGGGAGGACCAGCTCAAGACGTTTAGGAAAGAGCTTCAGGCCATCTTTCCCATTGGACTCATCACGGAGGAAGATTTCTGGCGTCTGCTGGGAGATGGCGATCTACCCAGAACCTTCCTTGTGCACGACCGGGTGGTGCAAGAGGTGTGGAATACTGAAATCCCCGATGAAGATACGATTAAATCTATAACAGCCGTTCACGGGTTCAGAGGTTCAAAGGTTCACGGTTCAGCGAAAATTTGAATCCTGAGCGGGAAGTTAACGCCTTATGTGTCTAATTTATGAAGTTCCACGGGATTGCTCAGGGTCCCGATCCCTTCTACGGTCATGTCAACGGTGTCTCCGGGCATGAGAAAGACGGGAGGTTTGCGGGTGTATCCCACGCCACTGGGTGTTCCTGTAAGGATCACCGTGCCCGGGAGAAGCGTTGTACCTGTTGAAAGAAAGGAGATCAGTTCGGCAACCGGGAAAATCATATCGGAAGTGTTGGCATCCTGCATGACCTGGCCGTTGAGCACACAGGTCAAGCGGAGATTCTGGGGGTCGACAAGTTCATCCGCAGTCACCAGTTCGGGTCCCAGGGGACAGAAGGTGTCAAAACTCTCCCCGCGCACGCATTCAGGATTGCAAGGCATAGTCAAAGGCAGCGAAACATAGTATATTGGCATGAAAAATCGAGAGATTAAGACTAAGAGAGCCTATACTATTCGACCATATCGATGTAAGATAGTGGACGTGCATTGGATGAAAAGTTTTGGCTCATGTTATTTGAAAGGGAGCCATCCTTCTTCAACTGGTAGCACAGCTGTAGACGTCGCGGATATGAGCCCAACGGCGACCGTCGGTGTCAGCTTAATAGAAGAGCAGGGGGCCTTTTAGCACTAAGTAAGCCGATTCGAGACCAATACAAAACTGACAGGGAGTCTGACCATGGAACAAATATGTAATGACCTGACAATGGAACAACAGGAGCTGGATGCTGTCGTGGCAAATCTGGATGAGGCCGGATGGGAGACGATGACCCCCTCTAAGGGTTGGGATATCAAGGAACAAATTCGTCATTTAGCGTATTTTGAGAATAGAGCTAAACTGGCTGCCTCGAATCCGGAGGCCTTTAAACAGTGGTTTGAAGAAATGCTGCAAGATCCAAATACAATGACGAGGCATATGGAGACTACGGGAAAAGATTTGACTGCTGGAGGAACCCTGAAATGGTGGCGAGAAGAACGCAGAGCGTTGCTTGAAGTCTTAGCTGAAATGGATCGCAAGAAGCGGCTGCCCTGGTATGGTCCTGCTTTGAGTGCCATGTCTTTTGCCACCGCGCGCCTTATGGAGACCTGGGCGCATGGACAGGATATTGTGGATGCATTGGGTATTAGACGTAAACCGACCGAGCGCTTGCGTCATATTGCCCATCTGGGGGTGAGTACATTAGGATGGAGTTATACCAACCGTAAAATGGAGGTGCCTGATACACCGGTTCGTGTGGAGCTCACCGGGCCTTCAGGCGACATGTGGAGCTGGGGGCCTGAAGAAGCGAAAGATATGGTAAAGGGCCTGGCTGAAGATTTCTGTTTGGTGGTGGTTCAACGGCGGCATGTGGCCGACACAGATTTGATTATCAACGGAGAAACTGCGCAGCAATGGATGTCGATAGCCCAGGCCTATGCCGGACCACCGACCGAAGGTCGAAAGCCGGGGATGTTTCTGAAGAGTAAACAATAGCTGGTGCCCATCCATAAACGGGCAATTTTAGATACAACATATATGTAAATTCAATCTCTAAAAATAACTTGTGATATCCAAATTTTTAAGGGCTGGCGTTCAAGAATAATTATCCTATTCGAAAGTTACACCGTCCAACTTAAGTTTCTATTAGGCAAGGTATCCTGAAAAGCCCTCCGACTAAAAGATGCTGCTATTTGTTGAATCTGGAATACCCCCAAAAAAAGTCCAAGAAAATTCCTCCTTTCAAATAAGCTAAAACGTATAAGAACTGCAGCTACCTGGTTTCATGAAAGCATTTGAACTCCCGCGAGGCAAAACGGGCAGTTAAAAGTCCAGTTCCTTTCTGAGGTTAATAAAATTACTCCGATCAAAGTCCAGAGTCTTGAAAAAGGACAAAAGGTCAACAGAATCCCAGAGCACAGAGTTAAAAACGTGCTTAATACCCCTGTTCTGACAGGCTCTGAGTATTTCCTTGGCCAATCTCTTCCCTATGCCCTGGCCCATAAACTGGGGGTCTACACCCAAC
>JAKLQB010000733.1 GCA_022013615.1 Desulfobacterales bacterium
ATCATCAATTTGACGGTTGGTGTTCACGTCAGATCTTTGCCGGCCTTTGTTCCTGGGATGTTCAAGGCCGGCGGGGTCGCGGTCAGCATGGAAAGATTGTTCACCGCCGTCATCGGGGTGGGCCTACTCTTTGCTCTGACTTTATTTATCCGTAAGACCAAGACGGGACAACAGATGTTGGCAGTCGCACAAAACTCTGAAGGCGCTGCCCTTCAGGGAATCCGCATCCATCGGGTGGCCGCCATCGCGGTGGCACTCGGTTGTGCCTTGGCCGCGGTGGCGGGGTCACTGATGGGGGCCATTTTCGACCTGAATACCTTCATGGGTGATCTGATTCTCGTCAAGGCCATTCAGGTAGTCATCCTGAGCGGCATTGGCAGCATTGGGGGTGTCCTGGTCGGGGGATTGATAATCGGCACCCTGGATTCTGTTCTGCCTTTGTATACCACCCCAGCGATTACTCAAACGGTAGGAATGACAATAATTATCGTGCTCCTACTCATCAGGCCTCAGGGCCTGTTTGGTCGCGAGATGGACTAGTTCGGGGTAAACTATGAGCCAGCAGCACGGATTTTCCATAGTAACCAAGAGACAAGCGTTGATGTATTTGGCCACGGTGGTCATTTTGGCCCTCCTTCCGATTTTTATCACATCACCATACACCTATCACATTTTTATCCTTACATTCGTTTACATCACCGCCACCAGCAGCCTGCGAACCTTGGCCATTTCGGGACAGATTTCAATGGGCCACGCCGCTTTCATGAGCATCGGGGCTTACACCTCGGCGGTGCTGGCCCGATATGTGGGCTTGACGCCCTGGTTAACAATGCCCCTGGGTGCGTTGGCGACCATGCTGGTTGCGGTTTTGGTCGGTTTCCCCTTCTCCAGGGTCAGGACGATCTACTTTTCCATGGTCAGTTTGTTTTTTGGAATCGGCGTCTTGTCTGTCAATTCTATATTCGGCAAATACACCGGTCACATCAACGGCATGATCGGCATTCCACCCTTGTTTGTAGGTTCAAGGGTGCCTTATTATTTCTTCTTTTTGGGCTTGATGGTCGTCTGCCTGATTATTCTTTGGCGATTTGAAACGTGCCGCATCGGTGTTTGCTTGAAGGCCATTGATCAATCCCATGAGGTCGCGGCCAGCGTCGGGATCAGTGAGACCAAATTCAGGGTCCTGGCCTTGGGAGTGAGTTGTTTGGTTGTGGGGTTGGTCGGTGCGGGTTACGCCCATTACAACATGGTCATATCATACAGCAGCTTCAACTTGTTGGCCAGTATCAACATGCTCGTCTATATGCTGATCGGTGGAATAACCAGTTTCGCCGGGCCAATAATTGGAACGGCTGTTTTATTCATGGTACCTGAAATATTTCGACAACTTAAGGAATATACACCCTTTCTATTCGCAGGGATCTTACTCCTGGTAGTTTTTGTAATGCCCCAGGGATTGGTCGGCTTGTTTGACCAGATCAGATCTTTAGTCAACAAAGACAAATAATTGACGAGGACGCCGCCGTGCTTCTTGAAACTGTTGGATTAACGAAACATTTTGGTGGACTGGACGCGGTCTCCGATGTTGATATCTACGTCAGAAAAGGCGAGATGGTTGGGATCATCGGCCCCAACGGCGCCGGCAAAACCACACTGTTTAATTTGATCACCGGCTTTCTCCGGCCGACCAAAGGGCGGGTCGAATTTGGGGAAAAAGATATTGTCGGCCAAAAGCCCCACGTTATCGCCAGGATGGGGATCGGCCGAACCTTTCAGCTAAACCCCCTTTTCGCCGATTTTACCGTTTTCCAAAACGTAGCTGCATCATTTTACCTGCATCCGAAATCCAGTCTCTTGGCTGCCTTTTTCAATTTCCCCACCTATCACCGCAATGAAGCCTATATATCGGAAAAAGCGCTGGAAGTTCTGAAATTACTTGGTTTGAAAGGAGTGAAGGACGAGTTGGCCAAAAACCTCCCCCAAGGGTATCAAAAAATGCTCGGCATCGCCAGGGCCCTGGCCACCAATCCGAAATTGTTGTTGCTGGATGAACCCATCGGCGGCATGAGCCCCGGTGAAATAGAATCCACCATGAAAATAGTAGAAAAAATAAGAGATAGTGGTGTCACCATTCTTCTGGTCGAGCACAATATGCAGATCATGGATATTGTCGATCGGGTTTTTGTCATCAATTTCGGACGTAAAATAGCCACCGGCACAATTGATGAACTCAGGGAAAATAAAGAGGTCATCGAGGCCTATTTCGGAGCCGAACAGCATGCTGCTTCAAGTTGATAATATCACAGTAAAATATGGGAAAGCTATCGCGGTGGAGGGGGTTTCACTCGAGGTTCCGGAGAGAAAGGTGGTCAGTATTATCGGAGCCAATGGGGCGGGGAAGTCGACGATATTGAAAGCCTTGTCAGGACTGACGTCTTTGTCCTGCGGAGAAATCCGTTTCGCCAGGCAAAGAATAGATGGTTTGAAACCTTATGAAATCGTGAAACTCGGGCTCGCCCATGTCCCGGAAGGTCGCAAGCTTTTCCCATTTCTCCCCGTTATGAGCAATCTGAAGCTCGGGGCCAGTTTAAGGAAGGACAAGGGGGGGATAAAAAAAGACCTTGATGAGGTCTTTGATCATTTCCCCAGGCTTCTGGAACGACGCAACCAAAATGCCGGTACCCTGAGCGGCGGTGAACAACAGATGCTGGCTATCGGTCGCGGTCTGATGACAAATCCCAAGTTGCTGCTGATGGATGAGCCCTCTTTGGGTTTGGCCCCGATCATGGTGGCTGAACTGATCCCTGTGATTAAGAATATCAATAAAAAAGGAGTAAGCGTCCTGCTGGTGGAGCAGAATATACCTTTGGCGCTCGGCGTAGCGGATCGGGGTTATGCGCTCCAGGTAGGCAAAGTCGTCCTGGAGGGTGGCATTGAGGAGTTTAAAGCCAATGGGATTGTCAAGAGAGCTTATCTCGGTGGATAAACCTGATTCGGCTAATTAGTCAGGGTATTCCCCACGTGTTAGGCTTACCCCTATAAGTTTGTTTCGCCACCAAAAAGAGTTTGTAACTCAATATCTTCCCGAACTTTTTAAGAGGTTACAAAAAGGCTATACAAATTATTCATTTTACAAATTGAATCTAAAATTGATTATATCTCCATCTTTCACTTCATACTCTTTGCCTTCGAGACGCACCCGCCCAGCTTTCTTGGCCTCCTGAAAAGTCCCGCAGGTCTTCAGGTCTTCAAAGGCTAAGGTCTCAGCGCGGATAAAGCCCTTTTGCATGTCGGAGTGCACTGTTCCCGCAGCTTCAAAGGCCGGAGTTCCTGCCGTAATGGACCATGCCCTCACCTCATCAGAGATAACAGTGAAGAAAGAGATGCGATTTAAGAGCTTATAGGAGTTCTTTATCACCCGGTCAAGGGCGGATTCCTGAATATGATAGGCCTCGAGAAATTCTTTGGACTCATCAGGTGTCATGGAAGAAATATCCATTTCAAGACGACCTCGCACGACCATCATCTCCACGTCCTCGGGCCTGTTATCCCATTTTGGCATTTCCTCATCCTCATCGTCGTTGTTAATAATAACAAGCATGGGCTTTGCAGACAGAAAAGTGAAACCCTTGAGGACTGGTTTGGATGCCAGTTCCGGTATCCTGCGGAGAGGATGACCTTTCTCCAGGTGTTCACAACAGGATTTGAGAAGAGAGAATTCTTCTCCTTCCGGCTTTTTACCTCTTTTTTTGTCCAGTTCTATCCTTTCGATCCTCTTTTCGGCGACCACCAAATCGCTAAGGACCATATCTTCTTCAAGCTCCCAGAAGTCCTGCTCTGGTGCAGCGGGAGAGCCCCCGGAGCCCTCAAAATTCCTGACCACGTGTAAAAGTGCATCGCATGGACGGACCTGGTTCCAGACGCCTCCCTCGGGCTTTGAGGATGAAGTCGGTATTTCGGAAGGGAGAAGGTATTCTATTTTTGCATAGGTGGTCTTTTTGGGGTTGTATATTTTTGTCAGGAAATCAAGACGTTCGTCAGCAACTGTAATCGTGGCCATTCTCTGATCGCCGCGAGGTGACCCGTAGTCTTTTTTTTCACCCCTTACACCTGTGAGCGCTGCAAAGACCGTTGATTTCCCAGACTGGGGAAGTCCTACGAGGCCCAGTTTCATTGCTTTCAGAAACCCCCTATCTTATTTCTGGCTAAGATCATGAAAGGAGCCAAGGCTTTGCGACCTTTAAAAAAGAGATCCACATGGCCCCAATATCTTCCCGAACTTTTTGAGAAGTTACCAATGAATAGATCCAAAGCTTTTGCTTTTACCCTTTTGCCATAAGCGCTAAATTATTTTGTAAACATTCACAGGTTGCATTTATGCCATACGGGGTTGTTTTGAAAGATAAACGTCGAACATCGAACATCGAACGTCCAACATCGAATAAGAAACAAACATCCAATACCGAACATTCAACCACGCCAA
>JAKLQB010000734.1 GCA_022013615.1 Desulfobacterales bacterium
CAAGACCAAAAAACACCCCAGGGCTGAAATTAGACCGCGCTGGAAGGCCCCGGCATTCCCCCATTTGACTTTTAATATTGCTGAACAGGATTTGAGCGATTTCCTGAACCAGGGACAGGCCGTGGGAATACGGGCGTAGTTAATTTTTTCCCTTCAATTTCTTGCGGTTTGAAGTATGATAGGATTATGTCTCAAGAAAAGGAAACTGTCTATTTAGTTGACGGCACTTCGTATATTCACCGGGCCTACCATGCCATAAGGAACCTTGCCAACTCAAAGGGTTTACCTACCAACGCCTCCTTAGGCTTCACCAAAATGGTCCTGAAGCTTCTTGCCGACAAGACGCCGGAATATCTTGCCATTGTCTTTGATGCCAGGGGGCCCACCTTCAGACATAAGATGTATGCCGATTATAAGGCCAACCGGCCGCCGATGCCTGATGACATGGCTGCTCAGATCCCCGTGATCAAATCCATCGTTAAAAATCTGAATATCAATATGGTAGAAAGGGAAGGATATGAAGCGGATGATATCATTGGCACCATGGCCAGGGTGTATGAAGAAAAGGGTTTACGTGTTGTCATGGTGACAGGGGACAAGGATTTCAGGCAACTCATAACGCCCAATACAGTCATGTTGGATACCATGAAGGACGCGGTCACGGATTATGCATCTCTAAAGGAGGCTTACGGGTTTGAACCGGAAAAGTTTATAGATGTCATGGGGCTTTCCGGTGATGCCACAGATAATATTCCCGGAGTGCCTGGAGTGGGAGAAAAGACTGCGGTTGATCTTATCAGGCAGTTTGGGTCATTTGGGAGTGTCTTTGAACATGTAGAGGAGATAAAGAAAAAGAAGCTGAAAGAAAATCTTCTGGAATTTCAAGAAAATGCTGTTTTGAGCAAAAAACTGGTAACCATTGATCGGTTTGTGCCTATTGATGAGAATGTTGAGCAGCTCAAGGTTGGGAAACCATACGGTGAGGAATTAGCGGAAATCTTCAGGGAACAGGAATTCAGGGGCCTGTGGGATCAATTTGCATCGAGAAGTGAAGGGCCAAAGAATTACAGTTTGTGTCTTTCAAAGGAGTCGTTAAGGACCTTGATCAGGCTAATAAGAGAGACGGGCATGGTTTCCATTGATACGGAGACCACCAGTACGAACCCCCTTAAGGCCAACCTCGTGAGTGTCTCTTTTTCCTGTGAGGAAGGAAAGGCAACATATCTGCCCCTTGCTCACCTTTATCTCGGTGCTCCATCCCAGTTGGATTGGCAGGAAGCCCTTGACATGTTAAGGGATGTTCTGGAAGACAAACAGATTCTAAAGGTGGGCCAGAATATCAAATATGATGCCGAGATTTTAAAGCGACACGGGGTTGCGCTCAATGGAATTCATTTTGACACCATGATTGCATCCTATGTCATCAATCCGGGTCTGCGCCAGCACAACCTGGATTATCTTGCACAGCATTATCTGAATCATAAGATGATCAGTTATCACGAGGTGGTGGGAAAAGGAAAGAATGCGTGCAATTTTTCTGAGGTAGATGTTGAAAGGGCCATGGCTTATTCCTGTGAAGATGCTGATATCACTTTAAGATTGTGGAAAATCCTTGGTGACAAACTCAAGTCGGATAAAAATGAGCCCCTTTTTTATGATTTGGAGATGAAGCTCTTGCCTGTTCTCATGGACATGGAGATGACCGGTATTAAAATTGATGCCGGCTTTTTTCAACAGATGTCCACCCGTTTTGCCGGGCAGATAAAGGAGATGGAAAGGGAGATCTTTGATGAGGCTGGCATGGAATTCAACATCAATTCTCCCCAGCAGTTGGGCGAGGTACTTTTTGAAAAACTCCAGCTCCCGGTTCAAAAAAAGACTGCCAAGACCAAGAGGTATTCAACCGATGTCAAGGTACTTAAGAAACTTTGCGCCTTTCCACATAAGATGCCCAGGCTGATACTGAGATACAGGACCATTTCAAAGCTTAAATCCACTTATCTCGATGCATTGGTAAAAATGGTCGATCCATCCACTGGAAGGATCCATACGTCCTATAACCAGACTGTTGCGGCAACCGGACGATTGAGCAGCAGCGATCCCAATCTTCAAAATATCCCCATTCGAGGGGAAGAGGGCAGGGAGATTCGAAAGGGATTTGTGGCCGAAAATGGGCACTATCTTGTATCGGCAGACTACAGCCAGGTAGAACTCAGGGTGTTTGCCCACTATTCTAAGGACCAGGCATTTATGGATGCCTTCAAGCGGGATGAGGATATTCATACCCGTACTGCGTCTGAAATTTTGACCACGGAAAATGGGACTGTCACTTCTGAAATGAGGCGGATTGCAAAGGCCATAAATTTTGGTATCATCTATGGTATGGGACCCCTGAAGCTCAGTGAAGAATTGGGCATTGAGCTCAAGACAGCCAGGGATTATATCAGCGCTTATTATGAGAGGTACCAGGGCGTCGTTAGATACAAGGAGAAAATGATTGATAATGCGCTAAAAAAAGGGTATGTTACGACGCTTTTCAACCGGAGACGATACTTACCCGACATTGAGCACAGTAACAACAGAATTCGTTCTGAGGCAGAACGTATGGCCATAAATACTCCCATTCAGGGTACGGCAGCGGATCTGATTAAAAAAGCCATGATTAATATCCACCGACGGCTAAACCAGGAAAATCTCAGGGCCAAGATGCTCCTTCAGGTTCATGATGAACTTGTTTTTGAGGTGCCGGAGGAAGAACTGATGACCGTAATACCTATGGTCAGGGAAGAGATGGAAGGGGTTTATACTCTGAGAGTGCCGCTGAAGGTGGATATCAATAAAGGCAGGAATTGGGATGAAGCGCATTGAAGTGACTAAAGTGCACTAAAGGTAATTTCTCAATAAGTTCGGGAGAAACCTATTATTTGAACAATGAAAAATATAGCAATTAAAAGAAACAAATGGCCTGAAAATTCAGGTGAGTTATACGTAGGCATTGATGCCGGTTCTATCAGCGTTAATTGTATCGTGATCAGCGATAAGAGGGAGATCGTTTACGAATTCCCATATAACCGTCATTTTGGCAAAGTTGAAGAACTGGTGTTGTCAGTTATTCAGAGCCTTTATGGGGAATTCGGTGAAGAAAAAATCCGGTCTGTTTCCTTTACCGGAAATCATGGAAAAAAGCTCAGTGAGGATTTCGGGGTATTATATGAATTTGAGACAATCA
>JAKLQB010000735.1 GCA_022013615.1 Desulfobacterales bacterium
TGTGGGCTTCATCACAGACCACTAAATCCCAGCGACAATCCAGCGCCTGGAGCTTCTGCTGCACGTCCTCGTTGCGTGACAGCTTGTCGAGGCGGGCGATGACCAAGTTGGCCTCCAGGAACCAGTTGCCGGTGCGGGCGGCCTCAAGTTTATCATTGGTAAGTATCTCGAAGGGCAAATGGAAGCGGCGGTACAGCTCGTCCTGCCATTGTTCGGCCAGGCTGCCCGGGCAGACGATGAGACAGCGCTGAAGATCGCCACGAGCGATCAGTTCCTTGATGAGCAGGCCCGCCATGATGGTCTTGCCAGCACCGGGATCGTCGGCGAGAAGGAAACGCAATGGTTGCCTCGGGAGCATCTCTTCGTAAACAGCCGTAATCTGGTGCGGCAATGGGTCAACGAGCGACGTGTGGACGGCGAGCACCGGGTCAAATAGGTGTGCAAGCCGGATACGAAGTGCTTCGGAGGCAAGGCGAAACAGGGCACCGTCGCCGTCGAAACCCCAGGGCCGTCCTTGTTCAATGATTTCAAGGCGTTGCTCGTCGTCTCG
Organism: Desulfobacterales bacterium; assembly: GCA_022013615.1. Next base: position 551 of record JAKLQB010000735.1, read on the forward strand.
ATATAGCAGTTCGTTCGCCACCTTACCGGTGGGCGTCTTGTAGGTGAGTTCGAGGGCCTCAGAGCCAAACCACTGCACACTGACGACGGTAACAAGGCAGTCCGGAAGAATGCCGCGCACTGCGGCGTTGATTTGAAGGTCTTCGAGTCGAATCATTAGGGTCCTTGACTTGCAACGCTGGTCCGAGTTGCCAATGGAAGGTGTGCGTCCAGACGTCTAACTTGTCAAACTCTTTAATTTCAAGCAATTATACATTACATATCCCAGCCGAAACCGCAATATATTTCTGATAATTCGGGAGCTGTCCTTGACATTGGAAAATTTAACCGGCGAAAAGGAGAGAATTATCCCGGAAAAGGCCTTTCTATGAGAAAAATTTTTCACCAGGTCGCCCTGAGATAGCTTGTGAGACCCACAAGATATCAGCCAACCAGAAATCCTGTGATATGTCTGACTGACCGGGAGGTGCGATGGTGTTGGCATTTCAATTACTTGGGATGCCTTGGTAGGGGTCACTGCGCAGTTAAAAAGTCAGAGTCAGATTTCTCGTTCCACACTTATGATTTATTTGGGTATTCTTGAATCTATGAATTTTTCATGTTACAAAATGAAATCGTAACCAAACCGGGCCATTGATTATGCTAAGATTTTGTCAAGTATCATTGAATTTGAGGACGCTGGAAAGACATACAATATGTGGAAATCGCGCTTAAATTGACACAAGGCCACATCTCGCTTATACTCGATCTAATTGAAACCAAAAACCCATCCTTTTTGTCTCCTAAATCGATTTTTCTTTAGACCTGGAGGGTATTAAAAATGAAATGCCCAAAATGCCAGTTTGAGAATCCAGAACAGGCCAGGTTCTGCAACGAGTGTGGCAATAAATTAGAGCTTGCCTGCCCGGAATGCGGGAAGGTGAATCCGCTGGGCAGCAAGTACTGTAATGAATGCGGCCAAAGGTTAGAGGAAGTCGTAGAAGCAGAAAAGGCCGCACCGGAACTTGAAGGGGAGCGAAAACATGTAACAGTCCTTTTCTCTGATATGTCCGGCTATACCGCCATGTCTGAGCGCCTGGACCCGGAAGATGTCAAAGAGATTACGAGTCGAATCTTTGGCCGGATTTCCAAGGTAATCGGTAAATACGAGGGTTTTGTTGAAAAATTCGTGGGCGATGCGGTTATGGCCCTTTTCGGTGTGCCAAAGGCCCATGAGGATGATCCAGTCAGGGCCATCCGGGCTGCCAGGGAAATACACGACCTGGTCGAGGCCTTAAGCCCCGAACTGGAAGAGAGGGTGGGACGGCCCTTATCCATGCACACCGGTATCAATACCGGTCTCGTGGTGACCGGTGAAGTGGACATGGAGAAGGGAACACACGGCGTTGCAGGGGACAGCATCAATCTTGCATCCCGGCTAAGCGGCCTGGCCAAAGAGGGAGAAATCCTTGTTGCTCCCGATACCTATCGACAGGCTGAGGGGTATTTTACCTTCGAGGCCTTAGAACCGACAACGGTCAAAGGGAAGACGGAACCCGTCCAATTCTATAAAGTCATATCTCAAAAGGAAATACCAGTTACAACACACCGACTTTCAGGCGTGAGAGCTGATCTCGTTGGCAGAAAGGTTGAACTGACAGAACTCAGGGAGGCCGTTGAAGACCTCGGAACCGGAAAGGGCGGGATTTTCTCTATCTGTGGGGATGCGGGCACTGGAAAGAGCAGGCTCGTTGAGGAGTTCAAGGCCCATTTAGATCTTGAAAAGATTAAATGGTTAGAAGGACATGCCTATGCCTATGCTCAGAGCATTCCCTATTTTCCAATGATTGATCTGCTGAGCAGGGTCTTTCACATTGAAGAAGGTGATTCTACAGAAAAAGTCAGGCAAAAAGTCGAATCAGGGGTAGAGGACCTGGTTGAGAAGAAGGAAAGCATAGTCCCCTATATAGGGAGTCTCTATTCCTTGAGCTACCCGGAGATAGAAGAGGTGAGTCCCGAGTTCTGGAAATCCCGACTTCGAGACGCGCTCCAGATGATACTTTCAGCCCTGGCCCGGAGAGAACCGACCATTTACTTTCTGGAGGACCTTCACTGGGCCGACCCCTCCTTTGTGGAATTGCTCCGCCATGTTTTAATAGAGATCCGACAGACTGCCATTGTTCTCTGTGTTTACAGGCCCGTTTTCAACCTGTTTACGACCGAACAGTCAAAAAGCATGGCAAAGGTTTACCATGAGATTCGACTTCAGGACCTTTCATCCTCGGAAGCCCAGGGCATGCTGGAATCCTTACTCAAGACCGATAGCATCCCTTCAGATCTGCGGCGATTTGTTCAGGATAAGGCAGAAGGAAA
>JAKLQB010000736.1 GCA_022013615.1 Desulfobacterales bacterium
TCTTTTCCTTATCTTAATCCCTCAATCCCTAAATTCTCAATTCCTCAATTTGGCTCCATACAACTAATCTGATGAGAATGGTGTCCAAAAAACGGAGCTATTTCTTAGAACAAATAACGAGGTCTGAACTATGGCATAAAAGGTTTTTACGTCTTTTGTATCTGAAGGGTACGTCGAATTAGAATTTTTCTAACTGGTCGCTGATCAGGTCATCCAACCCATCAGTATGACCGTGCAAATGCACTACTGATGCCGTTAGTTCGGCAAAAATGTCCTCTATCTGCTCAGTGCTCAGGTGGCTCATTCTTAATTGTGCTAACAGTTTCAAGACATTTTGACACTCTTCACCCAACTCCTCCAACAAACTGATTAGAGTTTCATCAAGGCCAATTTCCGTACTCTTATGTTTTCTAAGAGTAGTGACACTCATTTTCCCCTCCTTAGTCGCTTTTTCGCCTTTTCCAGACTTTTCCTAAAAGTTATTATTTCTGCTCTCCAATGGCGAATTTTTCCCTCATCAGGTGTTGATTTTTCCTTTTCCGTTTTTATCTTGTCTTCGTGCTCTTTAATCCGCAACTCCAAGCTTTTTGTCTGCTTTCGGAAACCCCTTTTAGTCATTTGCTTCTTCAACTTTTAACGAAACTGTGCTGCCCTCCTGAAAGTCCGAGCAAAATCAAGAAATAAAAAGTGGGTTACATAGAGAACCTATGCGGATTTACCCAGATATTTTTATGAATATCCTAATTCGAGTCAGATGTAAAGAGGAATTTTGACGTTGTTTGATTTGTTGAATAACTTCGCCCATATATGCTTTCTTTTTCTCTCGCTCGCTTCGGTAGGGACACTAATAATGCACAGAATACCGCCCACAATCTGAGACATATCCGTTTTACCATTCCCTCAATCCGATTCCCCGAAATTTCCTTTCTTAAAAGCGGCGTAATCGCTGCCTGGGCGGGACATAATATCCCGAAGTGATTCTATCAAGTGTGTAAAACATTACCATAAAGTGGAATTTTATTTCCTAAAATAAGTGGGAAATTTTTTGCAACTTTAGAGTTCAGCCTTCCAAACAGCCACATATCTATTTGATCTTACTTAATAAATTAGTTACCCCCCGGATTCACGCTCAATATGGCATATCATTTGCTTTATCATTAGTACCTATTTGTTCAAATCACATCATGTTTGCGCATGATTTATGCCATAGCGAGATTTAAGGAATTCTATCGATTTTAATAGAAAAGACAGAGCGAAGCGATACCACAAATCGTCAATATTCAATCGTCAATATTCAATTTGGTTCCGGCTTCGCCGGGTTAGGTATCAAACCTGTAAAACATTAAAACAAATTTAGTGACTTAGGCGGGGCAAAATGAAAAAGTTTTTATTATTATTGTATGCACTAATATTAGTCTTATGCTCATTCGGGGTGGCCGGTGGTACAACCTATAATATTAAGGCAAGGCAACCGTGTCTATTTCCTCTATTAGATCATGGGTATTATCACACATGGAGTATTGAGTGGGCAGACAATTCCGCTGCACAAGATTTGTTTAATCCCTGGCAACATGTATTGAATGTGGCAGATATCAATTTTGAATTTGATTCAAATGAAGTGCCTGCCAAGGGCAAAGATTCAGTTGATGGAAAAATCCTCAGTGCGAAAGCTGCTCCCAACTCCGAATCCACCGTGTTTTTCCTTTTTGCATCTGGCCTGATTGGGCTTACGGTGTTCGGGAGAAAATTTCGAAGGAGTTAGAAGAAAAAACTGACAAAAGTTGATATAGCCGCAAAAAGGCACAAAATACACAAAAAGAATATTTTATATATTGGAATGTCAAATAGTTATGGGCGTCAAAAATATAAATTTGGACTTTTTACAAGACCATCAAAATTGACTTAGTAAACTCCGGGAAGCATTGTGCATATAGCCCTGTTGGATTGTTAACTATCAGCCTAACCTCTTTCCTTTTTTCTTAAGGCAGAGTCATTATTGGCTCTGCCTTTGTGTCTTAAGATACAATCGCTTCGCGATTCTATATAAAATAAAGAAAGGACTCCGTCGTGTTTAGAAAAAAAACCAAAAAACCATCACCTTATACCTTTACTATCGATAACAAAGACTCCCCCCTCTCACTTCGGCTCATCAAGGGGGTGCTTGTTGTAGTGGAAGATTTACCCTCTAAAGTCGAGGAAAACGGCCTCACTTCAGATCAGATTCAGACCTATGTTGAGGCGAAGTGTAAAAGGGCAGGGATTAAGGTCCTGTCAACCGGGGAATCTTTGAATGTGGCAGGCTACCCCATTCTTGCTGTGAACGTCGATCTAAAAAGAATCCAGGGCAACGGCCATTATCTTTACTCAATCCATGTGGATCTTCATCAAAACGTGCATTTAGAGAGAGATCCTCAAATTATGATAATAGGGGCTACTACCTGGACAACCCGGAGTTACGGGATAGGTAGGGAGCTTGGCCATATGCGGGGCAGAATAAAAAACCACGTGAATGAATTTATCAAAGCCTATTCAGCCGCAAATTCAAAACTTAACAGTTCACCGCAGAGACGCTGAGGCCGCAGAGAAAAAACAAAAATCAATAGGCTCCTTTTGCTTTCACCATACTCCGGATTGTTTTGAAAATAATCTTTATATCAAGCCACGAAGAGCAGTTCGAAACATACCAGCGGTCAAGTGCAACACGCTCATGATAATTAACCGTATCGCTTCTATTGCCGGTTTGCCACAGGCCAGTAATTCCGGGCTTTGTGGCACAATAGGTAAGGGCGGACTCTTTGTAATACTTGTCAAGCTCCTCAGGAACAACCGGCCTGGCGCCCACCACACTCATGTGACCTGCAAGCACATTCAAAAACTGGGGGAGTTCATCGAGGCTCGCCTTTCTCAGGAGCTTCCCGACCCTGGTTACCCTGGGATCATTTTTGAGTTTATAGGTCCGCTCCCACTCGTCTCGAAGCGCTGGATTTTTTTCAAATAGCCCTTTGAGTCGCTGATGGGCATTTACATGCATGGTCCTGAACTTCAGGCAATTAAACTTTTTTCCGCTTTCCATTACCCGGGAATGTTTATAAAAAACAGGGCCGCTATCCTCCATCTTGATTAAAATCATGATCATCACCCAGATGGGCAAGGTAGAAATGATGATCATAAGGGAAAAAATAATGTCAAATGCCCTCTTCCATCCCGGAAAGAGATTAAAATCCATGATATTCAATTCGCCCATCTTATGGATCCTGCCCTTTTGGATGCCAAAATTAAAAAGATCCGATACTAAAAAGACAGCCACGCCCTTTGTGCCCAAATTCCAGATTATGCTGTTAGCCTTCTTTTCAGCACTCGTTGGAAGGACAACAAACACCATATCAATGTCTCTGGTCAGACAAAACGGCGTACAATCTCCAACCGAACCAAGAACCGTTCCCAAGACCTCTGGAGAAGCATTAATCTTCCCACCTTTTGAAAGGCGATCATCAAAAAACCCGCTGACATTGATGCCCATCCATCTGTTATCAATTAGATGTTTCGCCAGCTTCTTCCCTGCTTCACCAGCCCCTACAATAATCGCGCTCCGCTGGTTGTAGCCCCTTTTTCTGGAAAAAACCAGCAACAGCCTAACAGCAACCCTAATAGCTGTTAACCCCAGGAATACTAACAGCGCCCAAAGAACAAATTCATCAGGCTTAAAAAGACCATAAAGCTCTTTCCTGCTTAAAAGAAGAAGCAGGAGTCCCAAAACTGATAACACACAAACCCAGGCAAAAAACAGGGTCTTGATCTGAGTTAACACGGAAATACTACGCCACGATTTATATATCTTGAACAAAGAAAAGATAACAATGACAAGCAAACTTCCACAAATCGCCAACACACCCATCAACTCACGAGGCCCATACCCCCCTACGATCCAGGTTATGAGTAAAAGAACGACAACATCCAAGGCCCGCTGGAAAAAGTTAAATAATAGAGCATGTCTTCTAAGAATGTTCACCAATAATTGCCTGAACCAACTGATCAATCTCGAAATTGCGCGTAACAAAATCTCTGACCATGCGCTGTCGTTCTTGATGAGAACGTCGGCCAGATTTCTCAAGGAATTTGTCCATTTCAATTAGCAGTTTATCAACATTCCATGAATCAGCGCAATATCCAATACCGGATTCACGGATAATCTCTGAAAGCTCGCTTTCCGGATCGCTGATGGCGAAAATTGGAACGCCTGCGCTCATGATATTAGGCAGTTTCGAAGGGATAGCCCCTACCGACGACCCTTCCTTTTGCGGAATGATTTGAATATCGGATTTTAGATATAGTTCAAAGAGATCTTTTTCGGGGACTAGGTCATGAAAGGAGACTCTCTCAAATTCTGAGGCGTTGCCTTTCCTTAATTCATCAAACATGGGGCCACGCGAAAAAAAATGACACAAAACATCCATCCTTTTTTTAACAATGGCTGCAAACAGTTTCAACAATAAATTTGGGTTCTGTTTTTCTCCAATAGCTCCGGAATAGACGATGTGTTTGTAGCCGGAAGGAAATAGGTGTCCCAATGCATTACCGTTTCCTGTCTTTATAAGTGTCACAAAAGGATAACGAACCAAGACTTTTTTTGGTTTCAGGCCATAATCGCTGATAGCCCGAGAGGCCATGGACTTAGAGACAAAAATGAGTTTGTCGCATGTATCAAAGGTCCTTTTTTCAATCGACCGGATGAGTCTGCTTAGGATAATTCTCGGTAAGCTATTGCTGAGTCCAGCAAGAACGCTTTGCAGATCATGAACAATGCCGATTTTTCGCGCGCTTTGAGGGATAAGAAATCTAACAAAAAGAAAAAAAAGGCTTGGAGGAAAAACAGGAACGAAAATAGTGCTATTGCGGTTAAAAAGAACGTGCCGCAACGCATGGATAGTAAATCCCAGTTCCAACTGGATTCGACGAAGAATCACAGACTTGGGATAGACAAAAAAACCGCCTCCCCGGTATATTTTGACTCCCTTCAAGGAAGCTGTCGTCCGTTTTGGCTTCCAGTCGGGATAAATAGGATGAGAAGCCACAACCTCAACTGAACAGCCTTTCCTCACCAAAGCCTTGGCCAGATATGTATTGTACTTCCCGGTTGATATCGGCTCGGGATAAAAAAACGGAGAGAGTAAAAGGATACTGATATTTCCTTTTTCTTTACTTTTTTGGCTGCCGGTACAGATTTTCTTCATTTTCAAGTCTATCAGTAACTCACATACGACATCATATAATTTTTTCGTATGTAAAACTCTTGCTGCCAATCGCAACACATGCTCTTCATACATATTTTTCTAAGTTGTTCAAAGGTCTAATGAAAAGGAAGGAGATTGTGGACATGTGAAAGCAATAAAGCCTCGCTAAAAATTGGCAGGAAATATCATCCAATTATCCAGAACCATTAAATCCATTTAACAAATTTCTTCAAATCACTAAAGAAATGAGCGGGGCTTTTTTTGTAAAGTGGAAGTCGATACTTCATTCTCAAAAAAATGCTTCGTGGAGACCGATTGTATTTATTAACCTTATGTTTCATATATTTTTCAAGAAAATCAAATTCATCATATGACATTCCGGCTAAATGTCTCTTGTGGTTCTGAAAAAAATAGTTGTGAGGATGTACTCTAAAATAGTCTTGAATCTCCATATGATCAATTGCCGTATTTTCTTCAACACCCAATCTAAATAGTTCCGTTCCGGGGAAAATTTCATAGACGCTAAAGCTTATATAATCTGGTCTTATACTATGTGCTAAGTTCAAGGTTTTTAGGATATCGTCTTTGGTCTCACCAGGGATTCCCATCATAAAATAGCAAGTTAAGTGCATACCAATGCCATCAAACATCTTCATTTTTGACATGATGATTTTATTGTTGAGTTTTTTATTTATAATTCTATGAATCCTATCAGATCCCGATTCAATTCCAACTTTAATAGCTACGCAACCTGCTGATCTCATCTCAATAAGCATATCTCTATCTAAGGTATTTACATTGGAATTGCATTCCCAATATACACCGATCTTATCTTGTTTAAGTTTTTTACAAAAATCATATACCCGTTGTTTATTGACTGTGAAAACATCATCCTTTATTGTGAAATATACTGTTCCATACTTTCTTTTTACTATTTTTATTTCTTCAATTATTCTTTCGGTACTTCTACTTCTGACTTTGTTTTTCCATATAGTGGTTGCACAGTAGGCGCACGAAAAAGGGCAGCCCCTTGAGGACATGATCAGGCCCAAATCCTCAGATTCATAATTTTCATAATTTATTAGTAACGACCTGTCTGGTATGCCAAAATCATCAAGGTCTTCAACAAATGGTCTTTGCCTATTTTGCTTCACACTACCATTTTCAGAATAGAAAATTCCTTGAATTGAGTGAAGAGGGTTGCCATTTACTATTTCTAAAACAGTTTGCTCACCCTCAGCTATAACACCAATATCAAACGCTCTGATTTTCTTAATATCATCAGGAAGCAGGGTGACGTGAGGGCCCCCTGCAATAATTGTTGCATCGGGCCAAATCTCCTTACAAAACTGTGCAGTTCGTATTGCCGATGCAATAAATGTCGTCCACACAGATATCCCTATAAAGTGCGGCGCAAAATCTAAAATTTCTCTTTTAAGTGACTCCCAGAACGGATCCGTGAAAGTTTTTAGCTTTTGCAGGTAATTTTCATATAATGATTCTTGATCAGCAAAATTTAGACTTCCATATTCTTTACAATGATCACTTTCAAAAACCCTAACATGATGCCCATTGTTTTCAAGATACGTTCCCATGCCAACAAGGGCATAAGGAAAATATCTTGCGTGTATGCCAAGGAATCTAAAAAATGGAGGCTGTATAAATAGCACACGTTTCATTAAGCAATAACTACTTTTTCCGCGCTTCTATTGCTAAGCAGTCTCCACGACCAGCCATATTGCCAAGCCAAAAAAATGGAAAAAAAACAAAACGGAAAAAAATCATCAAAGAGCCCAGCAGAATCGCTGAATGCTGAGCGCCACATTGAATCCCCCTCTTGCTAAATAAGAATGCAATTACTGATTGAGCTGCCCATAAACTTGGCGTGGCATACTTTATTTTTATCATTTCAAATCCGGTGTCATTTAACAGGTGCTTCAGTATTACGGCGGAAAAGAATGTGATGTGAAAAGGAACATGCCAGTTGATCCAATAACGGCCAAAGACATCTCGTTGCCAACTTTCTATATTCGGGCATAACTCTCATCGAAATTGTCTTGGAACCAATGATCGAAAGATGGAAAGAAACGGGTATTTATAATAAAGATCTTTGAGATGATAAGCAATCCTTGAGTTGATGCCACCCTTTGCCCTGCCAATTCCCACTATCAAGCGCGTACGAAGTGTCTCAAGCCGCTTCAGCGAATGCTCCTGTAGATTGTAGGGTACTTCATCGAATTTAAGCCAGTAATCTTCACTGATGAATCCATTCTTGACCGCGTCTTCGTAAATCGCAGTTCCAGGTAGTAACCAGAGAATATTTGCCCCCAAAGACAGTGGCTTAATGCGACCTACCAATTCTATGGTTTCATCAATGGTCACTTTGTTCTCGCCCGGACTGCCTACCATCAGGTATGCTCGTGTGGCAATTCCCGCCTTATGAACAAGATCAAAGGCTTTTATGATGTCCTCAGATGTTTGCGGTTTATTGATATTCTTCAAAATTTTGTTACTACCACTTTCCACTCCAAAGTCAATGCTTACGCACCCGCTATCTTTCATTACCTCCAGCAGATCGCGGTTCAGCATTTTCACGTTGCTGCAACAAGACCATTTTAGGTTCCAGTCGTTGTTCCTGATCCCTTCGCAGATGGCTATAACTCGCTTTTTGTTAACCGGAAAATTGTCATCGTAAAAAAAGATTGACCGAATCCCAAATTTTTCAACGAGCCATTTAATCTCGGCCAAAACATTCTCTGGCGAACGTGACCGCCACCTTCGGCCCCAAAATCTGACAGAGGCGCAGTACGCACAGTCAAAGACACACCCGCGGGAGGAAATAATAGCTGCTGTGGGTTGTGGCAGCCACGTAAAACCATTATACATGGAAAAGCTGAAATTCTTAAAGCCGCTGTAATATGGGAAGGGAATTGAGCTTATGTCCTTTATGGGGGGACGACCGGAAGTGTAAAATGCGCTGCCGTCTTCGTTTCTCAAGACAACCCCGGCAATGCCCGTAAGATCTTTGCCTGTGCTTAAAGCCGTAAGAAGCTCGACGAACGTCCTCTCTCCCTCGCCGACCACTACCGCCAACGCGTGGGTCTTTTTAAAGATATGCTCAGGATATATAGTAGCGTGTGGTCCTCCTAGCACCAGAATGGCTTTCGGCACAACCTCTTTCAGGGTGGCGCACAACTTCCAGACCATGCCACGGTCAATCGTCCAGCAGGTCACTCCGATTAAATCCGGTAAAAACTCTCGCGTTTCAGCAGTTATTTGCGAGATGGTCCTCAGCCCCCCGTCGATCAGCATGACCTCGTGACCCTCATTTTTTGCTATTGCGCCCAGGTAGGCAATTCCTGGTGGTGGAAAATCCGGTCTTTGACGGCGACTTGTCGGGTTGCTAATTAGCAGTATTTTCATACAACTGATCCCTGAAGCCTTGTTTTCTGCATATTTGTATTCCCTCTCTTCACCTTTCTATACAAAACATCCATTTCGACTATCGCCAAATTATTACCTTCATTTACATCTACAGGAACCAATAATTCGAACCCGAGAGCCTTGAGGTATTCGTGCAATTCATCAAATAGCGGTTGGTTCTCATATAATTGTACAAATGATACCTCCAGAGCAATATAATCGATATATTTTAGTGTTTTTTCCGCCCCCTCCAAAGCGTTCTTCTCATAGCCCTGCACATCCAGCTTCAGTAAAACAGGTTCTCTGATGTGAAGTGATGGGAAATCATCCATACGGAAAATATCCACTTCAATTATATTTGATCGTTTCGCATCACAATTAGGATGAATATTCTTTTCATGCATCGGTAATGCCGAACTGGCTAATGTTAACTCATTTTGATAAAATGGGATTTTACCGTTTTCATTGCCAATCGCACAATTATTAAAGTGTATCTTTGGAAAGTTCTTTAAGTTATCCTTCAGAATTCTATAAACATCCGGAGCAGGTTCAAAACAGTAGATTTCTGCCATAGGAAATCTTTGTGCCGCGGCAAAAGCAAACTGACCCATATTTGCCCCAACATCAATAATTGTATGAAAAATGGATTGATACGCTGCCACCACAGCATTTATACGAAACGAGGAAATTGAAAAATTCCCTCTTAATGTAAAAAGCCCTCTTAATGCTCCTGGATTGTTTATTATCTGAAGTAATCTGGCAATTTTTCTATTTATCATATTGCTTCCTTATTTGCCGATAAAACTGCTTATATGAAGCCTTAAGCTTTCCTGGCGAAAATAATTGAGCAGACCGCCTACTATTTTCCTTTTTGTTTTTCAGATCTGATGGGGACTTAAGTATGCCTGTAATTGAATCGATCAAGGATTCAATTGAATAATTACATACCCACCCACCCCCTTCTTCTATTATCTCTTTCCATATATACACATTATCGGATATCAACACAGGCAGACCGGCACTCAGGGCTTCAACGACGGCAATACCAAAGTTTTCATTCATAGAAGGCAGAACAAAACAATCACTACCTGCAAATGCGTCTTGTTTATCTTGACCAGATAAAAATCCTGGCATAATAATCCTATCTTTTAATTCGTATTTCTGAATCCACGCACGCACCTTTTTTTCATAACCACCCAAATCTGATCCGGCAATTATTAACTTAATATTCGGATAATTTATGGATACTTTTTTTATGGCAGGGATAAGAAGATTAAGCCCTTTTTTATAATAAAGTAAGGATAAAAATAAAAACACAAAATCATTGTCACCTAACGAGAATTTTTCACGGAACCTCTCACGGTCTCCCAATCCTGAAATAGGACTTATCGGGTATGACAAGACATACGGTTCAGTTTTAGCACCATATCGTTCAAGCCTTTCAGCCTCAAGCCTTACCGTACAAACAATAGCGGCACTCTTATCGAGCATTGGTCGTATCAAAATAGGTCCCAGTATTTTTTTCATGTACTTTTTCTTTTGAATATCAAAAGGATCAAGCCCATTGTGAGCCCATATTACAAAGGGTACCTTCAGCTTATATAAAATATGTGATGCTTCAACTGGAAGTACACTCCAAATCGTATGAATCACGGCAAGATCGTAGTCAGGCGCATTTTTACCCAACCATTTATTCGCATCTTTTGATCTCGAAAATCTTTTTGGGAACGAGGGTTTTAAGATTATTACCGTTGCCAATTCAAACAAGTTTGGATCAGGTTCATCGGCTTTTATGCTAAGGACAGTACTTTTTATGCCCATATTCTTCTCAAGCATCAAAATATTAATCACCGCATAAACCGATCCTCCCATCTTTGCGTTAATATTCGGAATAATATGTAGTATTTTCAATTTATTATAGCTATCTTTCGCTGGATCAAACGGTTTGGATGGACCATAGACCGCGCAATATATTTTCAGTAGTTCACAATTTGCTCGGTTTGGATTGGCAAATCGAAATTGTTAACTACTGATTTTGTTCCTTAGATGGTGTTTGAAAACTCCCCCGGCAAAGCCTGCGGCGGCGCAGGGTTGTGAAAGTTATCGTATAGCTCGTTATTTCAAGCTGGAAAAAATATGAAATTATGCTCGTAATCTCCTGGCTGCCGAACTTTCTTTTCAGAAAGAATTAAGATTCGTCTTGAAGGGGCGGCTATGTAGAGTGCAACGGAATAGCCGTCCGGTAGTGTCTTGTTAGGCGACTTTTTGGATATAGAAAGATCCTGGTTCTCTATCCGGCGTTAAAAATGGACAAACCTGTTTTAACTTTTCATGATAGTTATGGTGTAAATAATTAAGAGAACCAATGACCTTCCAAGCACTATTATGAGACAAAAATGCTTCTAATAGATACTGCTCATTCCAAAAAAATACATTTCTAATTAACCATTCATCTAAGTAGTTTGTGTCCTTTCGGCAAGCCTGCATGACATGGTCTGAGAATCCATATAAAATGGGCTATCCAAAATTTTCAGGGAGGGTAGTCCATGGCCAACCAAAAAGCAAATCAGCAGTTCACCCTCAAAA
>JAKLQB010000737.1 GCA_022013615.1 Desulfobacterales bacterium
TATCATATCGAGGCTGTTGCAAAATTATGTCTGCGGAAATAAGGAATCATTCGTCTATGTAAAAAGACTTTTGACGGGATAACAGGATTGATACAGCCACCCCAGAGGAACAGGCTTCGCATTCAACAGGGCAGGCAAAAAGGCACCCCAGTACCATCTTCCGGAGCTACGGGGCATGCAAAATAGATAAAGATAACAATTTACATAAATGATCCATAATGATCGGTTACGAAAAAGGTAACCAAAAAAGGAGAAAAAAGATTGACAAAATGTGCTGGAATAATGTAAAAGATCCCCATTAGCCGAAATAAGGAAACTCTTGGCGTCAGAAGCTGACATAAGGCCAGCGTCGGCACTGCAGACACAGTTTGAAACAGCAAAGGGGGTGATTAGATATGGCCGAAAGTGATTCTCGTTTTTTCCCTGCCAAAGGGCTTTCCGGTCAAATGGAGCCACCATACCCCTTGAAACATCATGGGTGCTTTCAACCCTTTAAAGAGGTTAAATCAGATGTCCAGCCGTTGGTAGATTAGTCCCGCAAGGCAGTTCCGGGACACCCCTTTTATTAAAGGTGAGAAAAAGCATCTCATATTGGTTTAGAGATGCTTTTTTATTTTCATTAAACTACGGAGTAACTTATGAAAGTCATTGTGCACGATAATCAGATAGAAAAGGCCATCAAGGATCTTAAAAGGAAGTTAACCAAGGAAGGTTTCTTTTCCGAAATTAAGGAAAGGCGCTTTTATGACAAGCCGAGCGTCCAGAAAAAGAAGAAACAGGCCAAGGCAGCCAAAAGACGCCGTAAAAGAGTCAGAAGATTTTAAGGTTAGTTACTTTTTCACTTGACAAACATGGGGGTGAAACAGGTAAATTTGCATTAACTTTGGGGCCATGTTCCCATCGACCTCAAACTCACTAAGTCAGGGGCTTATCCAGATGAAAAATCAAGCAAGTTCCTCCCAAAAGACCTCAAAAGTTGGACTTATCTCATTGTTTAACCGATTCATATCATTTGAAAAAGGTTCCACTTTTCTCCCCCCATTTTCATTTGGTGTATGGGTCTTTTTTCTTGGCGGGTTGATCCCGTCCTTAATCGTGGGGTGGATCATCTATCCCATGGTCTTATACTCAAAACAGTCCCAACCCATGAATTTTAATCATGCCCTTCACCTTAATCCGGAAATAGTAGACGGCATCGAAGGCGACACAGAAACCGAAAGATGTCTATCTTGCCATGCGTTCCGGGAGGATGGCACCTTTGCCGGCATCCCCAAATTGGATAAGTGCCTGGAATGCCATGATGACCCCGAATCGCCCCTCGGTGAAACACCTGAAGAGCAGGAATTCTTGACTAAATTTGTTGCCGAAGAACAGGAGATACCCTGGCTCTCCTACTACAGGCAACCTGACTGTGTGTACTTCTCTCATATCGCCCATGTCAAAATGGGGGACCAGGATTGTGCAACCTGCCACGGAGACCATGGGAAAACCGAAAAACTGCCGGCATACAAGGCCAATCGCATGACCGGGTACAGCATCGACATCTGGGGAAGAAATATTGCCGGGTATAAAACAAATACATGGGATCGCATGAAGATGGATGACTGTGCTGAATGTCATACCGAGAACGATCTCGAAGAGAATAACGCCTGTTTTGTCTGCCACAAATAAGCTCAGAAAACCTTTAAGGGAACACCACAATGGAAATAAATAGAAGACATTTCATTGCATTGCTCGTGGGCGGAGCAGCAGGAATAAATGCAACGCCGCTTCCCTGGAAGTTCACGGACGACATTGCCATCTGGACGCAGAACTGGCCCTGGGTGCCGGTCCCGCCTACGGGTGAATTTTCCCACGTAAAATCTGTATGCACGCTCTGTCCCGGTGGATGCGGCATAGAAGTCCGAAAGGTGGACGACAGGGCAGTAAAAATTGAAGGCCGTACTGATTATCCTGTCAATCCCGGCGGTATTTGTCCTCTAGGCATGGGTGGTCTTCAGTTACTTTACAACGAAAGCATACGCTTCACAGGTCCGATGAAACGCGTTGGACCGAGGGGCTCCGGTAAATTCATTGCCATTACCTGGGATGAGGCATTAGGCACAATTGCCGACCGGATCTCTGATCTGCGCAAACAGGAAAGACCGGAAGCCCTTGCGGCAATAGACGGAAATCCCACAATGTCCACCATGGCCTCAATGATCGAACGACTGCTCAGGGCTGTAGGAAGCCCCAATTATGTGAGAATTCCATCCGCAGAAGATACCTGCCGGATGACAAATCTCGTCATGCAGGGGACCGAAAACCCTATGGCCTATGACCTTGAGAATGCCGATTACATCCTGAGCTTTGGCAGTGGTCTGCTTGAGGGGTGGGGGGCACCGGGTCGTGTGATGAATGCCTGGGGTCTTTGGCACGAGCACACCGCAAAGAGGAAGGCCCGGGTAGTTCAGATAGAATCAAGGGCTTCAAATACCGCATCAAAGGCAGACCAGTGGCTTGCCCCGAAACCCGGGACCGAAGCAGCGCTGGCTTTGGGACTTGCCCATGTGATCATCAAAGATCACTCGTACAATGCTGATTTTGTGGATGCCTATTCCTTTGGCTTCAATAACTGGGCATCGTCGGACGGAAAAAATCACATGGGCTATAAGACTATGGTCCTTAACAGCTATTCTCCCGATCAGGTAGCCGAAATCACTGGATTGAGACCGAAAGATATCGTTTCTCTGGCCAGGGATTTTGCCGGAGCAAAGGCCCCCATTGCCACTTGCGGCAAAGGCAAGGGATACTTAAATGGCAGCCTTTACGAATTCATGGCTGTGCAAAGCCTTAATGCCCTTGTTGGAAACATCAACATGCCAGGGGGTGTGTTTGTATGCGACCCGCCTCCGTTAAGCCCACTCCCGCAGATCCAAAAAGATGCCATTGCCAGTGAGGGTCTCAAAAAACCGCGCCTCGACCATGGCGGGAGCAGGAGATATCCATTCAGTAAAAGCCTGATTGGCGATCTTGCAAAAACCATTATTAAAAGCCCCAAATCACCTGTTAATACCCTGCTTGTCTTTTCGGCCAACCCTGATTTCACACTGCCCGACGGGGGAGCATTTAGAGAGGCATTGAAAAAAGTCCCATTTATTGTGAGTTTCTCGCCCTATCAGGATGAGACATCCTATATGGCGGATCTCATTCTCCCGGATCATACTTACCTTGAAAAAATGGATGACGTGGTCTGGCCCACCGGACTCCAGTATCCCCTCTACGGAATATCAAAACCTGTGGTTAAACCGGTTTATGCAACAAGGAACAGCGGGGATGTCATAATGCAGCTTGCAAAGCGAATCGGAGGATCTGTCGGATCTTCCTTTCCCTGGAAAAAATATGATGATGTGCTCAAAGAAAGGGCTAAGGGCCTGTTTGACGCTCAAGCGGGGCTGGTCCATTACGATGGCTCCGTCCCGGCGTGGAAACGTTTGCGGGAGAGAGGTAGTGTGACTCCCGATTACAAGACCTTCGACGATATGTGGAAGAAAATGAAGGCTGGGGGTTTGTGGTATTTACCTGTTCACGCCTATAAAAACTGGGAGAGGCTATTTAAGACCCCTACCGGCAAATTTGAGTTTTTCAGCACCCGGATTGAACTGGCCTTTTATGATTATGCACTGAAAATTTCAGAAGAAACTGCTCTGAAGAACATGGGGATCTCCGAAAAAGGGGATGCAGTCTTCATGCCCCATTACGAACCAGCCCTTTCTGATGCGGACAGATCGGCATATCCACTCCTGATGATGCCATACGAAATGATCAATCTTGCCAGCGGCTGGACCCCGAATCCCCCTTTCTTGAACAAGACCATCTTTGATAA
>JAKLQB010000738.1 GCA_022013615.1 Desulfobacterales bacterium
AAGAAAAATAGAATGTATCAATTTCGACCTTGACTCAGTTCTTTATATCCCTTCCGAGTTCCTGGAAACAGCCCTTCGTATGTCTGTCAAGGCAATGATGCAAACAGGGCTGAAAGCAGGCCTTGATGAGGCATTGCAAAAGCTTATTGAAATTCGCTTTCTTAATTCAAATGCAAAAAATCATTTCAATGAATTATGTTTTTATTTCAATAAGAAATATGATCCTCTGATTATTGCCGCGGGTATAGAGAAATACTGGGATTGTAAAATCGGGACCATGACCAGCGCTCCTGAAACCAATCTTGCCCTGAGTGTCTTGTACAAAAAATATCCTCTGGCTATCATTTCCAATGGCCCACCCTTGAAGCAGGCGGGCAAGATCGTCAGGTTGGGCTTGAGCCACTTTTTCTCCAAATACGATGAAGAGCTGAAGGTCCAGGGGCATTACTTTTATTCTACAAATGACAAAATAAAGGCCAAGCCTTTTCCATATCTTTGGCTTCAGTCGCAAAAAGACATCGGCTATCAATTTCCATGTGCCCTCATGGTCGGAGATCGTTATTGGGAGGACATTTTCGGGGCAAATAGACTTGGGATGATTACGGTAAAAATAAATAGAGGACAACATTCAAATGAAACCCCCAAAGGGGCTTTTGAAAACGCCTTTAAATCAGAAGTAATGAAGACCTGTTTTATTAAAGATTATTCCAAAAAAGAGATTATGACATTAATGAAACCCTCTTATACGATTGACAGTTTACTGGAACTTGAAAGGCTTATACTTGACATTGAAAAAAACCTGTAAGGAATGACATTAATTCGGAGCTTAAATTACAAGGAAACCATGAAACATCAAAAACAGAAAGTTGTCACAATCGGCGGTGGGAGCGGGCAGTTCGCCCTGCTGTCAGGCCTTAAAGACCTGGAGGACGTTGAAATCACGGCGGTGGTTTCAATGGTTGACAGCGGAGGCAGCACAGGCAGGTTACGCGATGAACTCGGGATACTTCCCCCCGGTGATGCTCTGAAGTGTATCCTTGCTCTCTCTCCCTATCAAGAGATAGCCCGAAACATTTTACTTAAACGCTTTGTCAACGACAGACGCCTTTTGGGGCATAATGCCGGCAACATGCTCCTTACCATGCTTTCTCAGTACACGGGCAGCTTTCCCTCCGCTGTTCAGGCCCTTGCCGAAATTTTAGATGTCTGCGGCACTATCCTGCCCGTTACCCTTGACAGGGCAACGCTTGTTGCCGAGTTGACGGACGGTACCCGAATTTACGGACAAACCGCCATTGACATCCCCCGGGGCACGCAGCGCGAAAGGATAAGGGATGTCTTTCTGGTCCCCCACCACAGCGATTCCATATCAGTATATCCGCCGGTAATTGAAGCCGTCAATGATTCGAATTACATCATTATCGGGCCGGGAGATCTTTTTACCAGCATTCTACCAAATCTCGTTGTTCCGGGCGTCAAGGAGGCGATCCAGGATACCGGGGCATCAGTCTTGTATTGCGTAAACATCATGACAAAATTCGGCGAAACCCATAATTTCAATGGGCGCGATTTTGTGAGTAAACTTGAGGAGTGCATCAATCGGCCGGTTGACGGAATCATCTATAACACGGGAAAGCCGGGAAAAAAATTTCTTGAGAAATACAGGGAACAAAAAGCGGAATTTGTTGAAATTAATGGCAATGACAAATGGTTGGAAAACCGCCGGCTTTACGCTTCCGATATCCTCGATATTTCAGGAGGCATAGTAAGGCATAACTCGAAAAAGCTTGCAAGTCTTATCAGGGAAATTATGGTTGAAAATTCAACACATCAGTAATCTTTACCCTTTCCTCTTTTTTATTGTCCTGTCCCAATTATCATTTTCTCCAAAATCCCCCATACGCCCTGATTAGTCCAGAAACTTGGGAGGGAAGTGGGACTGGCCCTGGATCTTTAATGAATCGAGCACCATCATTGTGGAAGTGCCGTGTGCAACAAGATTCCCCTTATCATCTTCAACAGATGCCTCACTCAGGCAGATGGTCTTTCCAACCTTGATGCTTTTGCCCCTACCAATCAGACGGCCTTCAGAAACCGGCGCGAGGTAATTGAGCTTTATCTCAACGGTGGTCAAACCAATATCCTCTGACATCTGGGGATAGACAGCCCAGAATGCTGCCGCATCCACCAGTGAGGCACAAACACCTCCGTGCACCATCCCATAGGGCTGGAGATGTTTTTCCTGAACTCTTACTTCCAGATGGGATCCACCCCAATCGACAGACCGGATCTCCATGGAGAGAAGGGTGAAATAGGGGCAGGTGTTTACGGCCCTGATAACGGCTGCCACATGGGCAGGATTAAGTTTTCTTATGTCAACCACCTCTTTCTTCTTTTATAGTGTTTCACATCACGGTAACTTTTCTTTTTACCCACTTCGGTAAGGCCCAGGTAAAATTCTTTTACATCGGCATTTTCCTTGAGCTTGTCAACCGTGTCATCCAAAACGATTCGACCATTTTCCATTACATAGCCATGGCTCGCAATAGAAAGAGCCAGGCGTGCGTTTTGTTCTACCAAAAGAATACTAACCCCTTCCTCCTTATTTATGCGCTGAATGATCCCAAAAATCTCCCCAACCAACAGAGGCGCAAGGCCCATAGATGGCTCGTCCAATAGCATGAGTCTGGGCGCAGCCATCAGCCCCCTGCCAATCACCAGCATCTGCTGTTCCCCACCGCTGGTATAACCGGCCAGCACATTCTTGCGGGCTTTAAGCCTTGGAAAATAGCCGTAAACCATACGCATAGCCTCTTTCATTTTGGTTCTGCTCTTAGTGGTATGACCGCCGGCAATGAGGTTTTCTTCAACGCTTAGGTCCTCAAATACCCGCCTTCCTTCCATCACCTGAAAGATACCCATGCGGACTATATTCTCAGGATACTTTTTGTCTATCCGTTTTCCAATAAACTGGATTTGTCCATCCGTGACCTCGCCATTCTCTGATTTCAATAATCCTGAAATGGCCTTGAGCGTGGTGGTTTTTCCTGCCCCATTGTTTCCAAGAATAGTCACAATTTGACCCTCGTTCACCTGAAGGGACATGCCCTTTAGAACGAGGATTACATTGTGATAGATCACTTCAATGTTATTAACGACCAATAGCGGATCCATCACGCTCCCAACCTAGAGTAGGTTATATCCTCTTCACCCAAATAGGCCTTGATAACATGTTCGTTATTCCTAATCTCTTCTGGTTTCCCCTCAGCGATTTTTACGCCAAAGTCCAGTACGCAAACCCGGTCAGAAATGTCCATGACTACACCCATATCGTGTTCAATCAGGATAATTGTTATTTCCCACTCTTCATTGATGTCCAGGATAAAACGGGCTATGTCTTCCGTTTCTTCAAGGTTCATACCTGTAGCAGGCTCATCCAAAAGGAGTATTTTGGGCTTCATGGCCAGAGCTCGAGCCAATTCAACTCTCTTCTGAAGTCCATAGGGCAAGGAATGAACAATGCTTTTTCTTATTTGTTCGATTTCCAGGAGATCAATAATTTTTTCCTCTATGTGTTTACGAAGCTCTATCTCCTCCTTTCGGGACTTGCCAAAGTAGATTCCCCCCGATAAGAAACCTGACTTCAGATGCACATGCGCACCGAGTTTGATGTTATCGAGGACACTCATATGGCCAAACAGCTCAACATTCTGAAATGTGCGAGCAATACCGAGGCCAGCAATTGCATGGGGTTTAAAATGGGAGATGTCCTGGCCTTCCAATATAATACTCCCTTTTTCGGGATGATAAAACCGATTGATGCAGTTTAGCAGACAGGTTTTACCTGCACCGTTAGGACCTATGATAGAAAAGACTTCACCTTTCCTGACCCCGGTGCTTATGCCATTTAGGGCTTTATGACCTCCGAAGCTGAGGTGAATATCTTCAACTCGAAGCTGGTATTCTTCCCTATCTTCCATTTTCCAAAACCTGTTTTACCCTGACGGTGGTTTTCATGCGAAAGCCCTTCCCATCCTGGTAGCGGATATCTGCCTCTATTTCGAGTTCTTCCTGATCCCCATATAGGGCCTCGATCAAGTCTTTATATCTCTCTTCGACAAATTTTCTCCTCACCTTTCTTGTACGGGTCAGTTCATCGTCATCAGCATCAAGCTCTTTGTATAAAAGCACAAACCTTTTGACCTTGGCCACCTTGGGCAGAGACTCGTTAGTCTTTCCAACTTCTTCTGCAATAAGGTCATAGACCTCCTCTTTCTGGGAAAGATCCGTAAATGTAGTGTAAGGGATTTGATTGTTTTCTGCCCATTTTCCCACGTTGCCCATATCAATAGAGATCATGGATGCAATGAAAGGCATTTCCTGGCCCACAATCACTGCATCCATAATGAACGGGCTGAATTTTAATTTGTTTTCTATAAGCTGAGGAGAAAACTTACTGCCGTCTGTCAACTTCATAACATCGGCCATTCGATCAATGATAATAATATGTCCATCGTCTTCAATGAGAGCAGCATCACCTGAATGAAACCAGCCGTCCCGCAGGGCCTTCTTTGTGGCCTCAGGATCTTTGTAATAGCCTTTGAAGATGGTATCACCCCTTGACAATAACTCGCCTGAATCGGAAATCTTAAAATCGAGCCCTGGAAGGGGCTGACCGACCGTATCCAGACGTATATCATCGGTCCGGTGAACAATTGAGGCAGCCGTCTGTTCCGTCATCCCATAGGCCTGCTTGATATTGACACCAAGGGCCTGAAACATATTGAATATTTCCGGTCCAAGAGGAGCGCCTCCTGTATAAACATGGCGGAGCCGGGAAAGGCCCAGATAGTTTTTTAATGACCTGAAAAGACAGATATAGGCTAACCAGTTTAACAATTTCCACCCAACCGGCGGCTGCCTTTTCTCCAGCTTAAAACCCGCCATTCTGTAGCCTACTGGCAAAAAAATCTTATAGAATAACCTTTTTATCCACCCGGCATCCTGGATTTTTACCTGGATATCTGAACACATCTTCTCCCAAATCCGAGGAGGTGCCAGCATGATATGGGGGCCAATTTCCCTGATATTCTCCTGTACGGTTTCCACCTTTTCCGGAAAATTGACCGTAAATGCCTTATATAATGACCAGTAAACGCCGAATTCCTGCTCACCAATCCAGGGAAGGGGGAGAAAAGAAACATATTCGAATTCTTCCGCTGCTATATCCACAGTGTCCTGGGCCCTGGCCACACAAAACATATTTTTGTGGGTAATCATGCTTCCCTTTGGAATACCTGTGGTACCCGAGGTATAATTGAGCATACCCACGTCATCAGGAGAGATTTTTTCGATCATCTCCTCAAAGAGGTGGGGCTCTTTTTCAGCCAGCTCACGGCCCATCTTTTGAATGTCTTTGAAAAACACAAGAAGGGAATCTCCATAATGCCTCATACCTTTCGGGTCATCTACAATGACCTTTGATACGCCGGGACATTTCTCCTTAATGTCCAACATCTTATCGGCCTGCTCCTGATCGCCGGCAACCACAAAAACGGAATCAGAATGGTTGATAATATACTCCACCTGATCCAGGTGGCTATCCGGATAGATCCCCACAATGGCCCCGCCAAGTGTTTGGGCAGCCAGTTCAGAGTAAAGGCCTTCCGGCCGGTTGTCTCCTATATAAGAAAGTTTGTCATCACGCTTGAAACCGAGCTGGTGGAGACCCAGGGCAAAATCCCTCACGTTTTCATAATAGCCCCTCCAGGTGACCGATTGCCAGATGCCGAATTCCTTCTCCCGGATGGCTACTTTTTTGTCGCCAAGCCTGAGGGCATTTTTTCTAAGTAGTGCTGGAAGCGTTAAGATATCCATAATAAGACTTTCACGCACTCTTTTTTCCTGTTCCCAAGCTGGCAGGGGGACAGGAAAAAGAGCTTGTGAATGAAAAGGTTAATCCAGGTGGATCCAATCCGAAACAGGATCAAACTTACCGGTCGTTGCGTTGCCACGAACAACTCTCCCTATAGGGATGCTGTTATTTTCCATGGTCACTGGAGGCATGAGCCCGCCCACATCAAAATTCTTGATGGATTGAAGGGCATTGGCCAGACTGTCTCCTGTGATGGCGCCGCCTTTATCGGCCCGTCGAAGAGCTTCAACAAAAAGCGTAGTGCCCATAAAAACCTGCATATAGGCCTGGGAACGATAGTCGGCAAACTTGGGATGATGCTTTTTGGTCCATGCCCTGATCTTTTGGATCATAGGGAACTCGTCCTGATAATAGTAGGAATAAGCCGTTACACCCATATACTCATTCGCCATTGGCCCCAATTGATCCAGCAGGTGCTTCTCGGTTGACCAGAATGTGCCCAGGAATTTACACTTAAGCCCATAGTCCTTGGCCTGTTTGATTACTGTTTGGATAGGGGTGGTCACGAATCCTTGAAAGATGCAGTAATCTACCTTTTTCCGTTTCATATCCAGTATCTGGGTGGTAATATCCACCCCACCAACCTTAGAAATCTCTTCCGCGACTAAGTTCAGGCCCATCTCTTTGCACATCTTCCTGCCAGCAGGAATCGGTTCCCGGCCAAACTCGGTATCACTGTAGAAAAAGGCTATATTTGCGCCCGGTTTTTCATTGGCAATATATTTTAGGAGTACGCCAAACTGTTCAACATAGCTGGGTCCGGCGAGGAACATATACGGGTTTTCCCCTGGATTGGCAGCAATTTCGGCAAAGGTGTATGCAGAGTAAAGGACCTTATAACGGTTCTTTATCTCCGGACCCAGTGCCGTGGTCATGCCCGTGCTTTGCCCCCACATGCAATGGGGTTTATACTGGGCATACAGACGCTTAAAGGCGGCGATTCCCACGTCATTTTTGTATTCACCATCCGCCCAGTAATAGTCAATTTTTTTACCATTAACGCCACCCTCCTCATTTGCCATGTTGATTGCGTCTTCCATGGCATCAGCGCCATGGATCCCGGCAAAGGCAAATGGACCTGTGAAAGGGTGCACCGCACAGATTGTGGGATTTTGCTCAGCCATGGCTTTACTGAAACCGAACAATCCAATGCATAAAGCTAAACTGAGAACAACTATAACTGTCTTTTTCATCATGATTTCCCCCTTTGCTTAATTAGATGGTTGACTGTTATTGAAAAGACCTGTGTTCACCTCCTTTCAACTTTATTTTAATACGAAAAAGGCCAAAGTCTGAAAAAGTTCTTGATCCTGTTCCATATCTCAGCAAGTCCCCGTGGCTCAAAAATAAGGAAGAGCACGATCAAAAGCCCGAAAATCACTTCTTTCATGGGAACGAAAATCTCTTCATGCCCGGGGGCATATATCTTTACAATTTCGGAAAGATAATTCAGAAGTTCCGGGGTCAGGGTAATAAAAACGGCTCCAAAAATAGAACCCAGGACGCTCCCCAGCCCCCCCACAATAATCATAGCTAAGTACTGGATACTCAGAATGAACGGGAAATGGTCAGGGGTTACAACCTTTAGAAAGTTAACCCACAAGGCCCCGGCCACGCCCGCATAAAATGAGCTTATGGCAAAGGCGCTCAGTTTGTATCGGAACAGATTGATACCTATTATTTCGGCCGAAAGATCCCTGTCCCGGATCGCCACAAATGCCCTGCCCATGCGGGAACGCACCAGATTTCTTGCATAACCGACACCAAGTATAATAAAAAAAAGGGTTATCCAGTAAAATTCCTTTTCAGTAATAAATTCAAGGCTGCCTATCCTGGGATGCGGGATATTAATTCCAGTGATGCCCTTAGTCATGGATTCCCAGTGGATGAAGATAAATTGAAAGATAAACTGGGCTGCCAGCGTGGCTATACAAAGATAAAGTCCCTTTACCCGCAAGGAGGGTATGCCTATTATGATGCCGGCTACTGCCGCCACCAGACCGGCAAAAGGGATGGACAACCAGAAAGAGAACCCCAAACGGGTGACGAGGATTGCCGAGGTGTACGCTCCTACGCCAAGAAAGGCGGCATGTCCAAGAGAAATCTGGCCTGTAAATCCTGTCAAGAGATTCAGCCCAACGGCCCCTATCACTGCAAATCCAATCATGTTGGCTAAATAAAGCATATACGCATTGGCCGCAAAGGGAAAAACTAAAAGAAAAAGCAGGAACATGCCGAGACAGAATTTCACAAAAAGGGACTGAAATATTTCCTCGTCCTTGATATAAGTTTCTTTAAAATCTCCGCATCGCATGATCTAATCCTATTTCATTCAACAATCAGCAATCCAAAATCCGAAATCGCTTACACCCTCTCAATTATCTCTTTACCAAAAAGCCCGTATGGTCGAATCATGATAATTAACACCAATATCAAAAAAGGGGCGACGTCCTTTGCACCACCCCCTATGAGCGGATCAATGTAAAGACCGGTCAGGTTTTCCAAAATTCCGATAATAAAACCTCCCAGTATTGCTCCACCGATGCTGTCCAGGCCACCCAGGATGATAACGGCCAGCACCTTCAGGCCAATGTCTCCCATATAAACGCTTATGCCGCTTATGTTCCCGATAACAATTCCCCCGATAACCGAGGTCATGGCGCCAAAACACCATGCCAGGGCGAAAACCCATCTTACACTGATGCCCATGGAAAGAGCTGCCTGCTGGTCATTGGCCGTGGCCCGCATGGCAACACCTGTGCGGGAAAACTTGAAAATCAGGAGAAAAATGGTTGTACCGATAATAGCGAAGACAAAGCCCCACCAGAGGCCTGATGGTACCACAGCAAAATTGAGATTCAAGGGTTCCGGCGGAAAGATCTGGGGAAAATTGCGGAAACTGGGCGTCCATATCATATACATGACACCTTTGAGAATAACGCCCAATCCAATGGTCACCATTATCACCGAGATAACAGGCTCCCCAATAAGCGGCCTCAGGATAAGGCGTTCAACAATAATACCAAGAACAACGGCGGAAGCAAGGGTCAGGATTAAGGCCAGATAAAATGGCGCCTTGATCTGGGTTAAGGCGGTGAAGCAAACAAAAGCACCGAGAGTCATGAATTCCCCCATAGCCAGGTTAAGGACGCTTGTAGCCTTGTATATGAGGACAAAACCGAGGGCTATAAGCCCATAGAGTCCGCCTGTGGCAAGGCCGGTGACAATAATTTGAAGCAGGATATCCATAGAGGTTCCTCATCTTCAGGTTATTTTAAGTTGAATCACAGTGTACTGGTTATTACAACCTTCTGAATCTGGCTGGTCCATTCATATATCCGGGTTATCGTGAAGTCCCTGAAACGAGAAGAGCGGCTTACCGAATTGGCCATTCCCCCCTCTCTTTGAGAACATCCCGATAGACCTCAAGAGCCTCGTTAACTGCGGGCATACCTGCATAGGTGGCAACCTGGAAGAAAACCTCTGCCAGTTTCCCGGGATCGCACCCCACATTCAAGGCTGCATTAACGTGGAGCCTTAACTCACCACCGGCACGGATCGCTGCCAGCATGGCACATGCAACCATTTGCCTTTCTGGCAATGTGAGGACAGTTCTGGAATAAAGGTTGCCGGTTATGAATTTAGAGAAATCATTGGCTAAATCCTTGTCGAATTCTTTCCACATTAGGTAAGGGGGCTCCATTTTGATGCCTTTACCAAAGAGTTTGTTCGCAGTTTCTTGTGTCCTTTTTCTTATTGCTTCGTCGTTCACAAATTACATCCTCCTCTTTTTTCTTTCTCCCAATGAAATCTGTAAATCATAACCCGGATAAACCGGAAAAGTGCCTAAAGTGAACTAAAGTTTGAAGTGCCTAAAGTTAAGGAGTCGCTTCGCTCCGTTTATTTACATAAAGTAGACAGAATTTCCCCTATTTTTCCAGAGAGTTCCCTTAAATCGAAAGGCTTCTGAATAAAGCCATTGCAACCCCGGTCCAATATCTCATTGGCCTTTTCGTTGATGCTGTATCCGCTTGAAAGGAGAACCTTTACGTCCGGGTTTATTTCCTTTAGCCTGTCATAGGTTTCTCCACCACCCATATCTGGCATGATCATGTCAAGAATCACCATGTCAATCCTGTCCTGGTTGTTTGTATAAATCTCGATGGCCTTTTTCCCACCTCTTGCAAGCAAGACCTCGTAACCCAATGTCTTCAGCATTTGCTCACCAACATCAATAATTATATCCTCATCATCCACAAGAAGAAGTGCCACTGTTCCTTTTACCACCTTTTCAGGTAATTTCTTTTCTTCATATACATCCTTTTCCGAAACTGGCAGATAAATCGTGAAAGTGGTCCCTTCATTTTTTTCACTGTAGACGTTTATGTAACCCCCATGGTTCTTTATAATCCCATAGACAGACGCCAGGCCTAAACCCGTCCCTCGCCCCATTTCCTTGGTAGTGAAAAATGGCTCAAATATACGCTGCTGGGTTGCCTTGTCCATCCCCACTCCCGTGTCTGTTATGGATATTTTTACATGCCTGCCTGGTTTTACGGTAAAGGGCTTCGCATAGCACTCATCCAGCACAACGTTTACGGTTTCAACATAGAGCTGTCCAGGCCCCGCCATGGCTTGCCAGGCATTGACAAAAAGATTCAGAAACACATGCTCAATCTGACCCTGGTCTGCTTCTATGGTCCAGATGTCCTTCTGATATTTCGAATGGATGGTTATCTCTTTTTTTGTGCGACCAAACATCTCTGAGCTCTTCGTAATCAGCTCATTGATATCAGTGGGTTTGGCCTCATATTTTCCACCCCTGGCAAATCCCACAAGTTGTTTCGTTAAGTCTGCTCCGAGTCGGACATGTTCTTCGACGGTTTTTAGTCTTTCATATTGCGGGTTATTGCTGTCCATATCAAGGAGCATCAGGGAAGTGTTGCCCAGGATACCCATGAGGAGATTATTGAAGTCATGTGCAATTCCCCCTGCCAGGGTGCCGATTGCCTCCATTTTCTGGGCTTGCTGGAGTTGTTGCTCCAGTTTGTGGACTTCACGCCGGCCCAGGATGCGATCGGTGATGTCACGTCCAGTACCACTTACACACAGTTCCTGACCTTTTTGTCTCACCAGGATGCTCCGGTACTCTATGTAGTGCTTTGTACCTTCTTTTGCTACATACTCTGTTACCCCGTTCAGGGAGCCTTGTTTCTTGACCTGTGGCAAGTATTCATCATAAAAGGCCTGATGGAACTCTGGCAGCATAAAGTCGGTTATAGGCCGACCGATTAAATCCTTAGGTGCGTATCCCAAGGTTTGGGCTGCGCCGCGGTTTACAGTGAGAAAGCGGCCCTCAAGGTCATGGGTATAAATGAAGTCGCTGACGATATCAAAGAGATTGCGATACCTTTCTTCACTCTCTCTGAGTGCCTCTTCAGCCCGCTTGATCTCAGATGCCTCTTTTTCTAACTCCTGGATCCTTTGTTTCAGTTCTTCGTAGGTTGGTTTCCTGGGCATCAGACCATCCTCCAGTTGAGATTTATCATTGATCTGCCTGCCGTTCTTTTAATCATTTACCGATCCCCCAATTTTTCAAGTCTGTTTTTTCTATGACAATAGCCACAGAAAAATCAGTTCCTTTTCTTTGTGCTGAACCTCCTTTGATGATGCCCACCACTTTTTTGGTTCTCAGGTTGAATACAGGAGAACCGCTATACCC
>JAKLQB010000739.1 GCA_022013615.1 Desulfobacterales bacterium
GCATATCCCAGGGTTTCAAGGGCCTTGATATTTGCAGAAGCATAGCAGCTATCTGTAACGATGAAGCTGAGTGGCGGGCATCTTTTTGTCCGCCCATCTCAAGCGACTGGTTCGGTGTCTTGCTTAATTTTGAAAAGCTCTTTCATGAACTTATTAAGTTCTTTCTCGGCCTCTTCGATAGCCTTGCGTGCATTCATCTTCTTCCACTTTGAATCGTTTTCTGATGGAATGTAAAGTTGCAATCCCCTGAGCACAAGATTCGCCCAGGAGGGCCGGGGGATATTGAAGCAACTGGCGACCTCGTCCAGTTCGCCCTGATCCATTGCCCTAAGTTCGTCATGTGACGGCAACTCAAAAATCATCCTTCCCCGCTCGATGCTTGTAATCGTTGCATC
Source organism: Desulfobacterales bacterium (assembly GCA_022013615.1). The sequence continues at coordinate 396 of JAKLQB010000739.1, forward strand.
ACGAATGAGTTTGGCGACTCTGTAGAACTCCGCTTTTAGCTCAGGATCGGGGGTTTTGGCAGTGCTGTATGAAGCCCCTACATTGTGCTGCGCTGGCTGATCAATACTTAGTGAATGGACAACTTGGCTTTGCCCCCTCTCTTTGCAAAACTCCTCGATGGCATTCAAGGCATCCTCTAAACCGGGGAAGTGTTCGGGCACGCGAAGTTCTGCATGTTTGGCAATGTCCACCATGAGTCTTTTTAGACCATCTTGATCAACGACACGCGCCTGAAGCAATTTTAGCGGGGAATCAAGGGAGTCTATGCTGACGCCATCCGCGCAAACGGGAATGGTTCTTGAATCGATGAATCCAGCTCCCGCTTCGAACAGGAGCCAAGGAGTCGTCTTCGAATAGGGTGTGATTACGGCGAGGATGACGCGTGCAACCCTGAGCTGGTCGCGTATTTCTTTAACCCAGACTTCTCCCCCTGACAGATCACGGCCAGCGACAAACACCTGTGAATTCAGGAATACGTTTTCAATAAGACGTTTCAGGGCGACCGCTATGTATTCGTCTTCTGCTATATGGCTCAAGAATACCGAGAACTTCGATGACATTTGTTTGTACCTTTCTCACCGAACCAGTGATTGTACAGTTCTGTTTATCATGTAAATTGTAATGATATACAGAAAGATTGTAAAATCTGACGTCTTCAAATTGCAGATACCTTGCCAGAAGTCCAACTATCAAAATTACTAAAATTATTGCAGATATAAAACGTATACCTCACATTTTCAAACGCTTGATATCTTGGTTTTCATAGCAGATACATGCAATCGCTAGATTCCGGATTTCCGGAAGTATCGCCCCAAGGGCACTGGCAGATACGACAAAATTTTGGGCTATTGAGACCCGTGATTTGATAACCTGGAGGTTCACTCTTATTTCATATAAAACGGCAAGATCATCAAAAGGTTCTTAACCGAAGTTCATGCCTCTAAAAAAATAGTTGTGTAATATTAATGGGTTGACAACCCATGAGATCCAATTTTGACACTACAGATTCGAATTGACTACAAGATTGTTTTTACTCTTCTCCCGGGTTGATAGGATAAATTCAATGCATCATAGATGGTTTGATGAGAAGGTTCCGCCTTGGATGATTTTCGGATATGGATAGTTTTGCCATCTTCTCTTTTCATTGTGGTTGTTACCCTCATATGTGTTGGTAGTTGTTTGAGAATCGTTGTCCAACAAAATCGGACTCCCTTTTGCCGGAGCTTAAAGCGAATGGTGTGCAACAAATGATAAGCAAGGAGAGTTATGAAAATGTGACCATCACATCGGGTTTCTTTCTGATGATAAATTGGCCTTAGACCTAACTCTGACTTCATGCATCGAAACGCATCTTCAATATCAGTCAGCATTGTATAAGTATCCCATATCTGTTGCTCATTGAGGTCTTTTCGATCGGTTCTCAGGCAGTACACGCCACTTGTCTTTTCTTTTTTCTTGCGCGACCAGATAATGTTTTTAGCCTTGGCCGTTTCAGTGTCTTTTTCAACACTGACATCGTAACCGTGAGATACCAATTTGAACCTTTCTTTTAGTCGACCAATTCTCTCAAGTACCTTATCGTAGCGTTTGGTGCCGTTTCTAAGGTGAAGCGCATTGAGTGCTTTTAACAGCTCGGCTTCAAAGCGCTCCTGGAACTTAGTCTTGATACTCTCTTCTTTCTTCTCTTTATCAATAGAGTGGCAATAGAGTTCTAATTCATCAGTTTCCTGCTTTTTGGCCAACCCGGCTTGAACCAAAACAGTATTCTTCTTATCGTCTTCTTTAACAGCAATCATAGTCACATCAGATGGTATTTCTTTCTTTTTCTTGCGGGAAACGACGATATAATGATAGGGCTTACCTTTCAGCCATTTGATATTATCTTCCGTAGCGATTCCAGCATCCAGTACGATCGTCGGCTTGAACAGGGAATCCTCATTAATACCCTCGCCAGCAAGGCCCTTGATCATCGTTTCGAGAGTTTTGGGCTCACTGACGTTACCCTCAAAAATTCGACTCTTCTTGGGAAATCCGTGCATATCCAGGACAAGCCCCAAAGTCACCAAAAGACAATCACTGCGTTTCTCTTTTGATCTCCCATATCGTGCTTTGGGGTTATACTTGCCGGTACCTTCAAAAAACGTATTGGTCAGATCGTAGAGTATGATCTTTTCTTCCAAAGCAAAAAGTTGGCCTTCAGTCCTACACAAATGTTCTTCAAGACAATCTTTATGCTTCAGGAGTTTATCGGAAACCTTATAC
>JAKLQB010000740.1 GCA_022013615.1 Desulfobacterales bacterium
AGGTGTAAAGCAGGCCCCTTTCTATGTCCTGATTGGCGCTCATATGCCAGCGATTCTTGTCCAGACGGGGTTCCTTTCCAATCCTATGGAAAAGAAGAGGTTGTTCAGTAAGAAGTACCAGGAATGTCTTGCTGAAGGAATCTGTGCGGGAATAGTCGCCTATATTAAAAACACTGGTGGGGCTTAAGGGCGTAAATATTGAAATATGATGCCCTTTGTTTTTCAAAGAAATGCTATATGAGTTAAGGACATATCCATTAAAATGTAAACCCAATTCTATGTGTGGAGGATTCCATTATGATGAATGTATTACACAAAAAGGATATCAAGAAACTAATGACAAAACACAATGGACCGTGCGTATCGGTTTTTATGCCAACACACAGGGGAGGAGCAGAAAGCCAGCAGGATCAGATCCGGTTTAAAAATCTATTTCGGGAAGCTGAGCAAACCTTGCTTAAAACTGGGTTTCGTTCTCAGCATGTGAAGGGTTTTTTAGAACCGGCCCAAAAGCTTTTGAAGGATGCTGTTTTCTGGCAACAGCAGATCGATGGGCTATCGGTGTTTCTATGCCAGGATATGTTTCGCCATTTTCGCTTTCCGCATAGCTTTAAGGAATTAGTGGTTGTTACCGATCGTTTCCATACAAAACCGCTCCTGCCCTTACTCAGCGGCGAGAGGCAATTTTATGTCCTTTCCCTCAGCCAAAACCAGGTGAGCCTGCTCCAGGGATCTCGCTACAGTATTGTAGAGGTTGATCTGGAAGGGGTTCCCGAAAGCCTTGCTGACGCTCTCAGATATGACGATCGGGAAAAACAACTCCAGTTCCACACCGGAACGCCGGGAGGCATGGGCAAGCGCTCCCCTACGTTCCACGGTCATGGGGCGGGCGCTGATGATGCCAAGGATAATATCTTGCGATATTTTCGCCAGATTGACAGGGGATTAAACAAAATGCTTAAGGATGAACAGACTCCTTTAGTGCTGGCGGGAGTTGAATATCTTTTTCCGATTTACAGCGAGGTCAATACGTATCCCTATCTAATGAAAAAGGGCATTGCTGGGAATCCTGAAAGGCTTAGCCCGGAGGACCTGCATGAGGTTGCATGGACCATTGTACAGCCTTACTATAAGAAGGCGGAGAAGGATGCAGTTGCAAAATACGAAAAATTTGTAGGTACGGGTAAAACCTCCAGCGATGTCAGAAAAATAGTTTCGGCCGCCTATCATGGCCGGGTCGAGTCACTGTTTGTCGCTGTTGGAGTTCAAAGCTGGGGCACATTTGATTCTTCGCAGGATATTGTTCAACTGCACCAGGAGGCAGAGCTCGCTGACGCTGACCTATTGGATTTTGCAGCAATTCAGACCTTTTTGCAGGGAGGCTCTGTCTTTGTGGTTGAGCCGGATCAGGTCCCTGATGAGGCCCTGTTAGCTGCTGTGTTTCGTTATTAACCCTGCTGCTTTGTGTATATATATTGTCTTGGTCATCTTTGGATATCGTTGAAAGGGGTTGCTATGTCAGAATCCAAAGTCATCAACTTACCAAAAAAACTGCCTCTTGCGGAGCGGATCTCAGAGGCAAAACAGATAATATCTGAATGGACCAAATCTCTAAATATACCATTCAATGAAAAAATAGACGCAGTTCAACTGGAAAAATATGAAAGAAACAGGAAAGAGTATCACTATCATTATATCATCGCTCGTGGCACGAAGAATTCTCAGAAACAAAGGTGAAAATATCGTGGAGACATAGGTTGAATTCCGGTTTTTATATTTCGTGATGAGCCGAAATATCAGCTAATTAGGAGGGCTTTGGATTGGATTTTTTTTCCTTAGAAAAATTGATGGACCCGGGCTCGGTCCTTGGAGCGGTGGCCTTGGCGGTGGTAATGGCTATCGCCGCCATTGTGATCTCCAACGTCTTGACACGTATACTGACACGTCTCAACTGGGTTATTGGTCGTTTGGGTCGCAGGGTGGACGAGACGGTGGTCCGTTACACCGTTCGAATCAAAAGCCTGGTGATCTTCATCGTGTTCGCGGCTAAATCCACCTTAGCCAATCTGATTTCCGGTCTATCCCTGGCCGTGTACCGGCCTTTTCGCATTGGGGACAAGGTGTCCATAAACGGCGAGTACGGAACTGTGGAGGACATCACTTTGCGCCATACAATAGTTTTGAGCTGGCAACATAAGCGGCTCATAATTCCCAATGAGATAATCGATAACATGACCCTCATTAATTATAGCATCATTGATCCTGTCATGCTGTGCACTGTGGAGCTGGGTGTTAGCTACGATTCCGACATAGATCTGGCCCGGAGCTTGATCCTGGAAGTAACTAACAACTTGCCCATACCTCCTGGAGAAGGCCGATGAGCCCTGGGTGCGGGTGATCTCACACGGCGAGTTCTCCATTGTGTTAAGGCTTTATGTCTGGGTGCCGGATATAGACTCTGAATGGATGGCCAAGTTTTGGCTCATGGAAAACATCAAGAAGCGCTTCGATCGGGAAGGTGTTGAGATCCCTTTCCCTTACCGCACCGTGGTATATAAAAACGACCTACCACCTCCGCCCCAAAAAGGAGCCAACTCCGAGCAGCCTGCCTGAACTTGGTCCTGGCATATTAATGGATTGACAGGATTGAGAAGCCGTATAAATCCTCATCCAATAGCTTTAGTATTGCGATGTTGAATGCTCTCGTTCACCTACAGGAGGGGCCGGTTATGCAAGAGCAAAATACATATATACCTATCGAGAAGTACAGGATTTGCCTTATTTACTCCTGCTGCTTTTTTTGTTTAACTACAGAATGGAATTCAAGATTTGGAAGTAGTGTAAAAAATATGGAAACGAAAGGAGTTTGCTATTTATGAGCACCATATGTGGTCACTTTGTCGAAAACAGTAAAATCAAGTCAGAGGATATCTATGACATGTTAAAAAAGATGGAACATAGAGGCCCTGACACACATGGCGTATATCTTGATGGAAGGTTAATAAAGGTGAATGAAGTCGATGAACTAAAGGGGGTTCTTTCAAATGCGAGTCACATCGCATTGGGTCACTCCAGGCTGAAGATCACGGGCAGCGAAAAAACTACGCAACCTTATACTTCTTGTGATAATAAACTGGCATTGATTCACAATGGAGAGATTTATAATTATCAGAAATTAAAAACCATTTTGTACAAACAGCATGAAATCAAGACAAGCAGCGATAGTGAGATCATCGTTCATTTATTGGAAGAGATTTACCAGGGCAACCTTATGTATGCCATGAAGAAAGTTGTCGGTCTCCTTGACGGGATGTATTCCCTTGCTGTCACAGATGGTGAATCTCTTGTGGTGGCCAGGGATCCCATAGGCAAAAAGCCCCTGTATTACATCAAGAATGAGAACATCACTTATTTCGCTTCAGAGAAAAAGGCCCTGTGGAATGGTAAAGATACTCCTGAGAGGTTAAATCCGGGAGATATCCTAAATATAGATAATTCCGGTGTAAGGTTAGAAGAAGGGTTTCATCTCCAAATGCCCCAGATCGATATCGTTGATTTCCAGGAGGCTGTGCAGATATACAAAGACGTCCTGATCACAGCAGTCAAGAAAAGGGTGACGGGGCTAACTGAATCCCGGATCGGAGTGATATTTTCCGGTGGAATTGATTCTGTACTTATCTCAAAACTCTTACAGCGCGAAGGTA
>JAKLQB010000741.1 GCA_022013615.1 Desulfobacterales bacterium
GCCTTTTCATAACCGGGCAGATCTACAGAGAGGTTTTCATCCCGGGCCACATCCTCCACAATATCCACAGAAAGGCCATATGTATCGTAGAGCTTAAAGGCCAAGTCACCGGGGATGGTGTCTCTTCCTTTGGTCTTCAGTTTATCAATCTCTTCATTTAGGACCTTCACACTGTATTGGAAGGTGTCCGCAAATCGCCTTTCTTCATTACTCACTATCCCTTCAATGAGGCCCTTTGACTGGACAATTTCCCCGTAATCCCTGCCCATCATTTCGATCACTTTGCTGCAAATGATGTGGAGAAAAGCATCTTTCAGGCCAAGGACCTGCCCGAATCGAATAGCCCTTCGGATAATGCGTCTTAAGACATAGCCCCGGCCTTCATTGGAGGGCATGATCCCGTCCCCTATCAGGAACGTGGCTGCGCGGGCATGGTCAGAAATGACGCGGAAAGATACATCCTGTTTATTGTCCTCACCATACCGCTTTTCGCAGAGGTCCTCTGTCCGGGAGATAAGGCCTCTGAACAGATCGGTATCGTAATTGGAAGTCACCCCTTGAACCACTGCTGTCAAACGCTCCAGTCCCATACCCGTGTCGATGTTCGGTTTCGGGAGTGGGGAGAGCTTGCCATCGGCACTTCTATCAAATTGTGTGAATACCAGGTTCCAGATTTCCAGGTAACGATCACAGTCGCACCCTGGCGCGCAATCCGGTCGGCCGCAGCTCAAAGACTCGCCCTGGTCAATCAATATCTCAGAGCATGGACCGCATGGACCGGTATCGCCCATGGTCCAGAAGTTGTCTTTCTCGCCCAGACGGACGATTCTCTCCGGGGGAATACCTATTTTGCCCTCCCATATTCTGTAAGCCTCATGATCGTCCCGGTACACGGAGACATACAAGAGGTCTGCGGGCAATTTATAGCCTTCCGTCAAAAGTTCCCATGCCCATTCTATGGCCTCTTCCTTGAAGTAATCCCCGAAGGAAAAATTCCCAAGCATTTCAAAGAAGGTATGGTGTCGGGGCGTGTAGCCCACATTTTCAAGATCATTGTGTTTTCCCCCTGCACGTACGCACTTCTGTGAATCAGCCGCTCTGGTGTAGCCTCTCTTCTCCTCTCCAAGAAAGAGCCTCTTGAAAGGCGCCATCCCTGAATTAATAAAAAGCAGGGAGGGATCATCCAGCGGGACCAGTGAAGAACTTTCTACAATCTCGTGTCCATGTGACTTGAAGTAGTCAAGAAACTTTTGTCGTATTTCTCTAAAATTCATTGTCGTATCCATATAATTTACTTGTCGACCTTTTTCTCCTTCTTGGTGTCAATCTCTTCCTTTATCTTTACAATTCCCGACTTTTCTATGACAAGCTGTCTGATTTTGTCCCTGATATCTGTGTTTTCCGCCAAAAAGCGTTTAACATTTTGCCGGCCCTGACCAATCCTTTCTTCGCCAAAGGAGAACCAGGCCCCGTTTTTCTCCACAATCCCCAGGGAAACACCCAGGTCAAGGATATCACCCTCCTTGGAGATCCCGTGCCCATAAAGGAGATCAAACTCCGCTTCCTTGAACGGGGGCGCAATTTTATTTTTGACTACTTTTACCCTGGTCCGGTTTCCCACCACCTCGTCTCCTTCTTTGATGGCTCCGATCCGCCTGATATCCAGCCGTAGCGTAGCATAGAACTTCAAGGCATTGCCGCCAGTCGTGGTTTCCGGGTTACCGAACATGACACCAATTTTCATACGTATCTGGTTAATGAATATGACACATGTTTTTGATTTGCTGATGGCTGCCGTAAGCTTCCTTAGTGCCTGGGACATGAGCCTGGCCTGCAACCCCATATGGTGGTCACCCATATCCCCCTCAATCTCAGCCCTGGGCACAAGGGCGGCTACAGAATCAACGATCAGGACATCGATGCCGCCGCTTCTCACAAGGATCTCCACAATATCAAGTGCCTGTTCGCCGGTATCAGGCTGGGATACCAACAGGCTATCCACTTCCACCCCGAGCTTCCTGGCGTAACCCACGTCAAGGGCATGCTCGGCATCCACAAAGGCCACCATCCCGCCCTTTGCCTGGGCCTCGGCAGCAATATGAAGGGCTAAAGTGGTCTTTCCTGAGGATTCGGGCCCGAAAACCTCCAAAACCCTTCCCCTTGGGACACCACCAATGCCAAGCGCTATATCCAACGCGAGGGACCCTGTAGAAATAGCCGGTATGTCGATGACCCTCTCCTCCCCCATCTTCATGATGGAACCCCTACCAAATTGTTTCTCTATCTGAGAAATGGCCTGTTCCACGGCTCTTTCTCTATCCATACTATCCATAGGTTTTGCCTCCCTAAACAAGTGCGCTAAAGCGCCTAAAATGACTAAAGTTAACTAAAGTTAATGAGTCGCTTCGCTCCATCCGTTTAAAATCCACAAATTCTTCAATCCCTAAATTTTTCCAATCAGCGGCCATGCCTTCAACTCAGAGTATACAGCGCCGCCTGGCTTCAAGTCACTTTTAAATAAAGCCAGTTCTTTAAGGGTACACACCGGACTGGTCAGATCCTGATACTTTAACAGAAGGTCATCAAGATGGGTCCCGGGCTTCGCACCCTTCCGAAATCTTCCGATGGTCAGGTGAGGTCTAAATGGCCGCTTCTCCTGTTTGATCCCAAAGGGCTTCAGGTGCTTTTGCAATGTATCTCTGAAACAGGACATCCGGTCAAGATCCCCCTCCATGCCGGTCCACAAAACCCTCGGATTCCGTCTGCTGGAAAATACTCCGGCACCCTTGAGTGAAATAGCAAAAGGGCCATATAGCTGGCAAACCTTTTCTGCTGCCTCACCAATCGGCTCAACATGCCCCACAGGCACATTACCCATAAAAACCATAGTAAGGTGAATGTTACCCGCTTTGACCCATCGCACATCCAGGGAAGTTTTTCTCATCTCCTGTGAAATATGAGAAAGGGTTTTTTTGATCTCAGGAGGCAGCTCAAATGCCAGGAAGGAACGGATTTCCATTTAGATACCTTCTCACCCAGTCCAGGGCCATCATTGAGGAATTCAATTTGACCTGCACCCTGTTGCCCCAGAAGCGGTATTCCCTTGAAAAAGTTTTTTCCCTCGCTGCCAGCCCAACATGGACTGTTCCCACTGGTTTTTGTCTGGTGCCCCCGTCAGGCCCGGCAATGCCCGTAACCGCAAGGCCCAAATCCGTTTTGATCCGGTCCTTCACACCGCGGGCCATCTCCTCCACCGTCCTTTCACTGACCGCCCCGTGTGTCTCAAGTGTCCTGGGGTCTACGCGGAGAAGATCGACCTTGGATTGATTGCTGTATACAACTACCCCACCATGGAAGTAGCTGGAACTGCCCGGCACATTCGTCAGCCTGTGCCCGATCAGTCCTCCAGTACACGATTCAGCAACCGATATGGACAGGTTTTTCTCCAGCAGTAAATGCCCAACCACCTCTTCCATATTTTGATCGCCAGCGGCAAAGATATAGGATCCCACAAGGCGCCTTACTTCCATTTCAACTCTGTCCAGTTCTTTTGTAACTGTTGGCTCGTCCTGCCCCCGCAGGCTGATAGTAATGTGGTTCTCGGGAAAACGGGGGTAAAATCCAAAAACGATATTTCCTGTTTTCCCCTGTATCTTCTTGAAAATCTCGGCGATGCCGGGCTCATTAAGCCCGTACAACTTTAAAATCCGTTGCCTCATTATGGGAAGAGTCTTGTAGCGACTCAATATCTCAGGGAGTACAATCTTGTCCATGAGATAGCGCATTTGATCCGGCACCCCGGGCAGAAAATAAAGGTGCACCTCCTTTTCTATGAGGGAAAAGCCGCAGGCAGTGCCTTCAGGATTCAGCATCCTCGAACCTTCGGGCATCCACGCCATCTTCTCGAGAGAGGACGTAATCTTGATTTTCCTTGCCCTGGCGTGATCCTTTATTTGTTTTAACATCTGTTGATCAAGGCAAAGTGGCCTGTTCAAAGCCTGGGCCACGATCTCGTTGGTTATGTCATCATCGGTGGAGCCGAGACCACCGGTTACAATTACAAAACGGGATGCCTCCACAGCCCTTTTGAGGGCATCGGAGACCATCTTGTGGTCATCCCCTACAGATGTAATCCGGGTCACCCTCAATCCCGAAGCCGTTAGTCTCCCTGCAGCATACCATGAATTCAGATCAAGTGTCCTGCCGGAAGAAAGTTCATTGCCTATGGTGATAATCTCGCCGTACATCATCTCTATCAGTATATATGGATCAAGATCTTAATGAATGCCTTCCAATTATTTAACAAAAAACAGGATCAGCCTGACACATAAATGGGCATAAATACCTGCCACCAGGTCATCCATGACGATGCCCAGGCCACCCCTGAGCTTTTCCGCCTGTTTTATGGGACAGGGCTTAAAAATATCGAAAACCCGGAACAAAACAAAGCCTAACCCTAAGGTCAACCAGGAGAGGGGCAAAAGGAACATGGTCAGTAAAAAGCCCGCTACCTCGTCAATCACCACCTCTGAAGGGTCGCCATTGCCAAGCAACTCCTGGCTCCGGTCCGAGGTCCAGATGGCGACTGCTACCACCATGGCGATGATAAAAACGCCGGGGACGGTTCCAAGACAGGCCAGGCCAAATACGAGGGGAACAGCGCCTAATGTCCCAAAGGTTCCCGGGGCCACCGGCAGAAGGCCTGTGCCAAACCAGGTGGATAATGTTAAGGAGATCTTTCCGGAAAAATCAGCTTTCCTGAAAATGCTCCATATTGTAAATTTATCAGATTGAGATTTTGACATCAAGCAGGTATTGGTGCGTCGGATCTATTCTCATTTTCCTTTGTTTAACCCTATCACCCAGTAAAAGATCTCCCTCAGGGGGCGATTGGTTTTCAATGCGACCTCACGACAGGCCTCATATTCCGGTAGAAAAAAGGGTGATCCGTCTCTTTCAAGGACCTTCTTGACCTTGATGTTACCCCAGGGGCTCTCAACTTCTGCCACAGAGCGTTGCAGTACCATACGCTGGGTGTATCGGAATCGAATGCCCAGGGTGCTGCTCTCCCTGAAAAAGATCTCCATCAACATATCCTTTTGATCAGGACGGCCCATGACCTGGATCTGGATCCCAGGTCGATTTTTTTTCATCTGAACAGGACAGAAAACCACATCCAAAGCCCCGGCATCAAACAGCCGGTCCATAAGAAATCCCAGCCACTCAGGGCTTGTGTCGTCTATATTTGCCTCAAGTATAACAACGGTATCTACCTGGCCCTCAGTCTGCATATTCCCGATGAGAATCCGAACCAGGTTGGGCCTATCTGACAGATCTCTTTTTCCCACCCCATATCCGATCTTCTCTACCACCATGGGAGGCATGGGTCCAAAAGAAGTGGCAAGCTCTTTCACCAGGGCAGCTCCGGTTGGGGTCACCATTTCATGATACGTCCCCGAATCATAGACCGGAACGCCCTCAAGGAGGGCAGTGGTGGCAGGCGCCGGAATCGGTATCTTGCCGTGTGCAGTCTCTACAAAGCCAGAACCAAGAGGGAGGGGAGACACAAAAAGCGAAGTGACCCCTAAACGTTCAAGACCGTACACAGTTCCGACTATATCAATGATCGAATCCACGGCACCAACCTCGTGGAAATGAACTTCCTCTGGCGGCTTGTTATGGATTTTTCCTTCCACACTGGCAAGCTCTTCAAATATTCTGATACTTTTGTCCTTAACCCCACTGCTCAAGTTTCCCTTCCGTATGATATTCCTGATGACTTCCAGGTTCCGCGGAGCCTGTTCCTGCCCTTCCGTTTTGACCACAAACCGCGTCCCGAAGATCTGGCTTCGCGCCTCCTGCTTCATTTCCAGATGAAAACTATCGAACGGGAGGGCCTGAATTTTTTTATCCAAGTCTTCGAAGGAAAGGCCCGCATCCAGCAGGGCACCTATAAACATATCCCCGCTAATACCAGAGAAACAGTCGAGGTAGGCTATTTTCATATAACGGCTCCGTGTAAAAGACAGAAACCACAAAAAACCCTGCCGAACAGGCAAGGCATTCTATCAGAACATTTTGATTTTTTTACCAAAACATCCTTTTGATGTCAATAAGGGAAAAGCCCAGTGTGTCAGGGCTAAGTCATTTAAAGAGGTAATACGTTGAATGAATAGAACTTATTTGCTTATTTAATTTTCTGAAAATCCGAAGCACGAAATCCGAAATCCCTGGCCCAGACCTAATATATGAATTTGGTGATGCTATCCCAGATTCAATAAAGTTATGTTATCCATTGGTCAATTGAAGTAAGTCGCACCAGGGCGGGCCGAAACAAA
>JAKLQB010000742.1 GCA_022013615.1 Desulfobacterales bacterium
ATGGGGATAATCATTCAAACGATTTTCAGGGGACGGGATTCCCACATCTTTAAGGAGCTGGATGCATCTGCAAAGTGTTTCATTTTTTTCCAACTGCTCATGAACCTGGATGGCCTCTTTTATCTGATCCCCTATGGTAAAAACCGGATTGAGAGAGGTCATGGGTTCCTGGAAGACCATGGCAATATGATTTCCACGGATCTTTTGCATTTCTTCTTCGCTCAGTTCAAGGAGGTCTTGGCCGTTGAAAAGGATTTTACCGCCCATAACCTCCCCGGGGGGTTGTGGGATAATTCTGAGGATGGTCAGGGCTGATACGGTCTTTCCGCACCCTGACTCGCCAACGAGACAGGTGGTCTCCCCTTTGCGGACATCATAACTGATGCCATCCAGGGCGCGAGCGATCCTTTCGTTCCCGCTAAAATAGACTTTAAGGTCCTGGACGGATAGAAGGATATTGTTCATAAAAAGTGCCTAAAGTGTCTAAAGTGAGCTAAAGTGCCTAAAGTTACTACAACAATCTTACAGATAAATTCCAACTCGGATTTTATGCGTAAGCATTTTATAAAACCCTGACGGGTAAATCCCGGACAAGAGTTCATGCATAAGCATTTTATAAAACCTTTACAGGTAAATTCCGATTTGGAGTTTATGCGTAAGCATTTTATTCATCATTTTCCACGGTGAAATCGACGATAGGATAAGCCTCCATAACATTCATCAGCCATTTATTTCCATTTAGCCTAAAATAGTTCCAGTAACTACTATACCGATATTTCTTTAATGAATCTGTATTACGAACAACCCGATGCTTTATTGGGTTATTATGGATATAATTGAAGTGTTTCCAATAATCTCTCTCATTTCTTATACACCAGTCCCAATAGTTCTTCCAGAGACGCCGTTCTCTCTTTTCCTCTATTACATTCATCTCAAAAGTAAATCCACGGTGGATTCTTCCAATATAGTTGGATATGTTTCTGCCCTCAAAGGCTTTGAAAAGAATGTGATAATGATTCTTGAGAATGACCCATGCTCGAAGATCAATTCCACCTTCCCAGGCAAAGCTAAATATCTTAAGTAAAAGTTTATCCTTCTTTGAATCGGTATCTAATAAGAATTCCCCGTTGTGAATATGGGAAGTGATAAAATATATCTGGTTATCAACGTAAATGTGTTTAGGTTGGTGTCTTTTCATGTGTTTATAAAACCTTTACAGGTAAATTCCGGATAGGATTTTATGCGTAAGCATTTTATAAAACCCTGACGGATAAACTCCTTATCGGAATTCAATGGAATTTTAACTTTAGTTCACTTTAGGCATTTTAGACACTTTAGATCACTTCTTCATCAATACCTCTCGCGAAGTTTCGGGTTCAGTATATCCCGTAATCCTTCTCCAAATAGATTAAAGGAGAGAACCACGATCAGGATGGCAAATCCCGGAATGAAAGTCAGCCAGGGTGCATCGAAAATGAAACGCTTTCCATCTGACAGAATGTTGCCCCAGGTGGCATGGGGAGGAGGCACACCGAACCCGAGGAAGCTCAGGCCCGCCTCTGTCAGTATGGCTGTGGCAATACCGATGGTGGCTGAAACTAGGACCGGCGCGATGGCGTTTGGTATCATGTGGCGGAATATGATTCGCCAGTTATTCACACCCAGGGCACGCGCAGCCGTCACAAAATCCTGTTCCCTTAATGACAGGAATTCCGCTCGAACAAATCGTGTGGTCCCCATCCAGCTTGTTAGCCCGATAATAATCATGATGTTATATATGCTTGCCGGAAGGAGTGCCACCACGGTTAGGATCAGGAAAAAGCTGGGGAAACAGAGCATGACATCCACAATTCGCATGATCAGGGTATCAATGGAGATCGCATCTTTAAAAAAGGCTATTACCCATTTTGGCATGGGCTTTTTACGCCATATCTTTTTTGCCCAGAGGGAAAAGAGGATGTATGCATGGCCGATAATGAGCAGCGCAGCTCCTAAAAAAATTGTCCCAGCGGCCAGTAATCCAGCGCCCAAAAGAATAACAAAAGTTGCAAGAATTTGATCGATTCTGATATGGTTTTGTCCGAAATACCCGGATATGCCTCCCATAAATATGCCGATAATAACTGAAATACCAACGGCCACAAATCCGACTGTCAGTGAAACCCAGGCCCCCTGCAACATCCTTGAAAATACATCACGCCCGAGGTCATCAGTTCCAAACAGGTAGATGCCTATTGTGGGGATTTCATCAGGTTGCAAAGTCTCAAGATTAGGCATAGCAAGTGGGGGGCGAAGTTTCTCCTGAAGTCGGACAAGGGCAGGATCAAATGTCGGTTTGGCGCCTGAAGTGAGCACAAGCCCAAGAAGGGCAGTAAAGAAGAAGATGATAAAAATGGCAAGCCCGGCCAAAGCAAGCCTGTTTCCCTTGAAGAGTTTCCATGCCTCCTCAAAACGGGATTGCCTCGGGGCAAGAGGTTCTTCCATCGAAGCGTCCTGGGAAAATTGAGATATCTTAGCTGTCTTCATAAGCAAAGATCTTAAATTTTATGTCAAGTTTTTGAAAATAAATAGTTTCGTGTGGTTAGTCCGTGATACTGGATCCTGGCCTCTGGATACTGGATACAAAAGGAATCCTGTTATTTTTTTTATCCCCGCTAAAGACGGGATTTCCGCTTCGCTACAACAAGCATCGAGCATCCAGTCCCGACACGTCGGGACATCTCTATGCTTTAAGCAGTATATTGGATAAATGCACACAAACTCGTCGGTTTGAGGCGGAGCTTCGCTAGTCATTGGTCATTTGAATAATATCTTCACAGATTAATTCCAATCCTAATAATTTCTCAATAAATCCGGGCATTCCGAAAGCCTCCCCTTTTTGCAAAGGGGGACTGAGGGGGATTTTTTTGATATAGTCCTGAGTTAATAAAAACTTACATAAATTTTAGTAACGTCATAATGTTTTTTTGCTTAATAACTTTAGTTCACTTTAGGCACTTCTTCACAACCTTATCCTCGGATCAACCACAAGGTATAGGAGATCGGAAATAAAGGTGCCAGCCAGCACAAGCACAGCGGAAACGAAGTTCACCGTCAGTATAATAGGATAATCCCGTGCCAGGATGGCCTCATAGGCCATTCTTCCCATACCGGGCCATGAAAAGATGGATTCAATGATGACTGATCCGCCTATGAGACCCGGCAGGACAAGGCCAAACATGGTCACAAAGGGCAGCAGGGCGTTACGCAGGGCATGCTTGTAATGGACCTGTTCTGCAGGGAGGCCTTTGGCCCTGGCAGTCCTTACATAGTCCTGCCCCTCTACCTCCAGCATCTGACTCCGGACATATCTTGATAGGATCGCAATCCCTCCCGTAGCTCCCAGCACAGAGGGGAGTAGCAGGTGCCACACCCGGTCCATAGCCATGCGGAGCCATGTTGCATCCCCAAGACCGAATGTCTCCATACCGATTACCGGGACGTGAAAACGGGTAACCACGAAGATGATCAGTATATAGGCAAAAAAGAACCCCGGGATAGAGATTAAAAGATATGAGAAAAAGGTGGCAGAGCGGTCATAAACTCCACCCCGGAAAATGGCAGAGCGAATTCCGATGGGAAAAGAGAGGGTCCAGGTTAGAATGGTGCCCACGATAAAAAGAGGGAGACTGTTGAGAAATCGTTCCCAGATCTTTTTAAGTACCGACTGGTTATCCTTCCAGGAGACTGTCTTGCCCGAAAAGAGATCTCTATAAAAGTAGGTGTACTGGATATACAGGGGCTTATCTAAGTGGAATTCATTGCGGAAGCGCTCCACCATCTCAGGTGTGAACTTGGGATTGAGGGGGTCCACCTGACTGGGCTCGCCCGGCGCCAGATGGATGATCAAGAAAGAAACAACAGAGACAAAGAAAAGGGTAATAATCTTCTGTATAATGCTGCGACCAATGAATGACAACATATGAAGTGCCTATTTATCCCGCTTGAAGCGGGGAAGTGTCTAAAGTTATATAAAAGGCTTACGCCTAAACTACGGTATTCCGCATTCCGAATTCCATACCTACCCATCAAGCGCAAAACTGGGTACTTCAGTGCGTTTTATCCATTTGTTGAAGTAGAAATAGTATTCGCCGATTTTAACTGGCTCGATCTTTTTATAGGCCTGGTTCCCCTCGTTATCGACTTCCTTTATGACGATCCTCTTGTCCAGGATCGCTGTCCATCTATGAACATAAAGAAATGTATAGGGTTGTTCTACTGCCATAATTTCATGAAACCTGTGGCAGTATTCCGCCTGCTTGCCATGATCATATTCTTGCCTTATTTTGACAATGAGATCATCGGCCTCCTTGTTTCTAAAGGCCACAAAATTGAGCTGATGGGGATTCGTCTGACTCGAATGCCAAATCTGGTATAGATCGGGATCTATACCCATGCTCCAACCCAGGATCAGGGCATCGAAATCGGCCTTATCCACACGCTCCTGAATGAACACCGACCATTCCAGTAAATCGGTCCTGACATCGATGCCTATCTGTTTCCAGGCATCCTGTGCTATGGCCAATATAGCTTTCCGGATATCATTGCCGCTATTGGTGATAAGTGTAAACTGGAGTCTTTTTCCGTTTTTTTCCAGCCAGCCCCCTTTATTGCGAATCCAGCCAGCTTCTTTAAGAAGCTTGAGCGCCCCCTCGGGATCATAGGGAAGAGGTTGAATGCCATGATTATAAAAATCGGTCTGCTTTACAAAAGGCCCGGTTATCCGTTCTCCCTGGTTATGGAGGACATATTTTATGATTTTATCTACATCGATTGCCATGCCCAGTGCCCTTCGCACCCTGGGATCATCGAAAGGCTTTCTTCGCATGTTGTATCCGATATAGGTATAACCTAATCGGGTCCCTGAAAAGCTCTGATACCTTTGATCGTTCCCAAGTCGCTCCACCTGATGAGGCGGAATACCGGAGGGCGGATTACCGCCACCGTAGCTGTCAATGCTCCCGGCGTAAAACTCCATTTCCTGCGTTAACCAGTCTGGTATTACACGAAAGAAATATCGTTCATAGTTGGGCGGGCCCTCCCAGTAGTCATCAAAGCGATTCAAAGCGATATACTGATCCGACCTCCACTCATGAAAAACAAAAGGGCCGCATCCTATGGGATGGCGATTGAAGCTGCTTTGTCTGATGGAAAAGGTGCCCGGATCTTTACCAAGGCGAATGGCCTCGTTTTTAAGGGCTTCCTCATTGAGGAGGTGCTCCGGTAGAATTCCAATGGCCCAGGTGGTTATGGCAGGAGAGTAGAGTCTTTTATAAACCATGCGAACCGTCAGGGGGTCAATGAACTCCACACTTTTGACCGGTTCATAATCCGCTGTACGGGGAGAGAGGTTTTTTGGGTTCATGATGGCTTCATAGGTAAACTTCACATCATTGGCATCAAATATATGGCCGTCATGGAATCTGACGTTGGGTCTTAAATGAAAGATGATTATGGGATTGTGCTCTGTGGCAGGAAGGAGCTCTTCGGCATATTTGACCAGTTTTTCTTTTTCGACTTGGGGCTCTGTTTTAATGTATGATTCACCACTAAAAAAGGCAAAATAATTCGCGCCCAGTAGCATAGCAAGATTCTGGAAAAGATCCTGGTTCACTTCAGTCAGGGTCAGCTTGATTCTGGCAGGTGTGTTAACCAGGATCTTTACTTCTATCTCCTTTTTGTTTTGCTTTGGATATTTTTCACTTCTAATTGTAGAGAACAGACCGGGAGGGATTATCTCAATCTTTTTAATCGTGTCTAAACAGGCTTTCAGCCCTGGGCTTGAATGGTCATCCTTTTTCTTTGCTTCGTTGATAAAATCCGCGATCTTTTCAGCGCCCACTTTACCCAGGCCCGGGACACCCGATAACTCATTCACATAAAAATAGGCCTCTTCATAGAGCTCCCAGGACGTGGCAAGGCGACCTCTAAAACGCAATTCTTCATCAAAGTCAACGAGCCTGTCAAAGACCAGGCCTTCAATTTCGCCGCTGGCCACATCACTTAAGAGGATGGGATTGAGCAGCGCTGCATCGGCGATAGATGCAGTAATGTACTCCTTGAGTCGGTTGGGGTTTCCACGTGTCTGCTGCTCATAGGTGGGCACCCAGAAGTAGGACTGGAGCAGAAAAAGGATGAGGATGAGGGGCGCAAATATGAGGACACGTCGAATGGTCATTATGATTGCCAGTTATAAGATGGATTCTGCCTTTAGCTCAAATGCGGCGGCAAGGAGTGCACGAGTATAAGCGCCTTTGGGGTTTTGGAAAATGTCCTCTGCCGGCCCCTTTTCCACCACATGGCCATTGCGCAGGACGAGAACATAATGGGCCAGGGCGCGCACAACCCGGAGATCGTGGCTGATGAACAGGTATGCCAGGTTGTGTCGTCGCTGGAGATCGCGCAACAGCTCAATGATCTGATACTGTACGGACACGTCGAGGGCGGAAGTGGGCTCGTCTAAGATAATGAACCTGGGCTTTAGCACCAGGGCCCGGGCTATGGCAATGCGCTGGCGCTGTCCGCCGGAAAACTCGTGGGGGTAACGGTTCTGCATTTCGGACTCCAGCCCCACTTCTTCGAGCACCTTGTCGATAAGGGCGTGGCGCTCCTCGGGAGAGTCGCCCAATTTATGCAATTGTAAACCCTCCCCGATGATCCGGCCAACGGAAAGGCGGGGACTCAGTGATCCGAATGGGTCCTGGAAAACCATCTGTATCTCCTGCCTCAGGGGCCGCAAAGCCCTTGACCGCAAGCCCTGAATTTCTTGTCCCTGAAAATATATTTTTCCTTCGCTTCGCTCGATGCGGATTAAGGCTCGACCTAAAGTCGACTTGCCTGATCCACTCTCTCCGACCACGCCCAAAGTCTGGCCCTGTCGAACGGTAAATGTGATATCGTCAACCGCCTTCACGTAGCCCACGGTCCGGCGAATGATGCCCTTTTTTATAGGAAACCAGACTTTCAAGCTTTCTGCCCCCACCAAAGTCGGGGCATTATCGGGTATAGCTGCGGGTTGCCCTTTGGGCTTTAATCCAAGAAGCTGCTTGGTGTAAATGTGGGTTGGCCGTTCGAAGATGTCTTCCACCAGGCCTTGCTCTACGATTTCCCCCTGATGCATCACGGCCACCCGATCAACCGTCCGACGCACCACTTCAAGGTCATGAGTGATAAGAAGCAGCGACATACCAAGCTTTTGTTTTAGAGCCTTTAAGAGTTCCAGGATCTGGGCCTGGATTGTAACATCGAGAGCGGTGGTAGGTTCATCGGCAATGAGCAAGTCAGGCTCGTTAGCCAGGGCCATGGCGATCATTATCCGCTGCTGTTGACCCCCGGAAAACTCGTGGGGCAGTGAAGTGAGGCGGTCAATCGCCTCTGGTAGATCCACCAGGCGGAGCAGTTCGATGACTCTTTCCTTAGCCTCTTTTCGTCCCATGTCTTTGTGGACGAACAGCACTTCACTGATTTGCCGCTCGATGCTGTGCAGAGGATTCAGTGAACTGAGGGGCTCCTGGAAAATCATGGCTATGTGGTTACCGCGAATACTGCGGAGGATAGCTTCCGTCGCGCCCAGGAGTTCTGCTCCTTCAGGGACTTGGTCGGTGGGGCTGGCTCCCAAAAAGCGTATGCTTCCACCGGGATGATGGGCGAGGGGGTAAGGCAATAGCTGGAGGATGGAAAGGGCTGTCACCGACTTGCCCGAACCGCTTTCTCCCACGAGCCCGAGGGTTTCGCCTTTATTTATATCGAGCGAAACGCCGCGGACGGCCTTCACCTCGTCCGGGCCTGTGCCAAAGGACGCCGACAGGTCCCTGATTTGCAGTAGAGGGCGTTCATCATTCATATTGTTCATGCTACCTTTCCGTCTTTCTTGGATCGAAGGCATCTCTAACCGCTTCCCCGATAAAGATAAGGAGACTCAACATCACGGCAAGCACCATAAAGGTCGTGATTCCCAGCCATGGTGCCTGTAGATTGGCCTTGCCCTGGTTGAGGAGTTCACCCAGAGATGGGGACCCGGGCGGAAGCCCGAAACCCAGGAAGTCCAGGGCCGTCAGGGTGGTAATTGAGCCGTTTAGGACGAACGGGAGGAAAGTAAGCGCTGCCACCATGGCGTTGGGCAGGATATGTCTAAACATGATCATGGTGTCGCTGACCCCAAGGGCTTTGGCGGCTCGCACATAGTCAAAGTTTCGCACCCTAAGAAACTCGGCCCTTACCACTCCCACGAGCGCCATCCAGCTAAAAAGCAGCATCAGGCCCAGAAGCCACCAGAAGTTAGGCTCCACCACACTGGCCAGGATGATAAGGAGGTACAGGATCGGGAGTCCCTGCCACACCTCGATGAAACGCTGGAACAAAAGGTCCACCCAGCCGCCGAAATAACCCTGTACAGCTCCGGCCATGATCCCGACAATGGAACTGAGCAGCGTCAGGATCAGACCGAATAAGACTGAGATCCGAAAGCCGTAAATCAGCCGGGCCACCACATCGCGGCCCTGATCGTCGGTGCCAAGCCAGTTATCTCTCGAAGGTGGCGCCGGTGCTGGCACAGGCAGGTTGTAGTTAATGGTGTCATAGCTGTAAGGAACGATAGGAAAAACCATCCATCCTTTTGCCCGGATAAGCTCAGCTACCTCAGGATCACGGTAGTCAGCCTCGGTCGGAAGGAATCCGCCGAACACCGTTTCGGGGTACTCATAGAAGATCGGAAAGTAGAACTTGCTGTCGTAGCGAACGAGCAGGGGTTTATCATTGGCAACGAACTCTGCAAACAGTGTGATGGTAAACAGGCCCAAAAAGATCCACAGGGACCAGAAGCCCCGGCGGTTGGAGCGGAAGTTCATGAGCCTTCGCCGGGTGAGAGGGGAGATTTTGAGACCGTGGAATCTTTCGGTCACCGATCAGCCCTCCTGACTTTCGAAAGTGATCCGGGGGTCGACCACGTGATACGTAAGATCGCCAACCAGGTTGAGCAGCAGTCCCAGAAGGGTGAAGAAATAAAGGGTACCGAACATGACCGGGTAATCACGGTTCACAGCCGCTTCGAACCCCAAAAGCCCCAGCCCGTCTAAGGAAAATATGATCTCGGTGAGCAGTGATCCGGTAAACAGGGCACCCACAAAGGCGCTCGGGAAGCCGGCGATCACGATTAGCATGGCGTTACGAAAGATGTGGCCATACAACACCCGAAGTTCGCTTATGCCTTTGGAGCGGGCGGTGACCACGTACTGCTTGTGGATCTCTTCGAGAAAAGAATTCTTGGTAAGCATAGTGAGCCCGGCAAACCCTCCGATCACCATAGAAAGGACCGGCAGGGCGATGTGCCAGAAGTAGTCGGTGATACGCGCTGACCAGCTCAATTCGGCCCAGTTCGCTGACACCAGGCCGCGCAGGGGGAACCAGTCGAAGTAACGTCCACCGGCAAACAGCACAATAAGGAGGATAGCAAACAGGAAACCGGGAATAGCGTTACCCAGGACCACCACGCTGCTGGACCATACGTCGAACTGGGAGCCATCGCGTACAGCTTTTCTGATGCCCAGGGGGATGGAGATCAGGTAGACCAGGAAAGTTGTCCAGAGACCCAAAGAAATAGAAACCGGCATCTTGTCGATGACCAGGCTCATGACGCTCCGGTCACGGAAGTAGCTATCGCCAAAATCGAACAGCAGGTAGGTGCGAATCATCATAAAAAAGCGTTTATAGGCCGGTTTGTCGAAGCCGAATTGACGCTCGATTTCCTTGATGATTTCAGGGTCCAGGCCTCGCGCCCCCCGGTACTTGCTGGGCATATCACCTGTCATGGTGGTACCCTGTTTGCCTCTGATAGCGCTCACATCACCCTGATCGGCCCCACTCACGCGGGCGGTGGCCTCTGATACAGTGCCTTTAATGCGAGCAATCATCTGCTCGACAGGACCGCCGGGAGCCGCCTGAATAACAAGGAAATTAACCACCATGATACCGAAAAGGGTTGGCACAATGAGAATCAGGCGGCGGATAATATAAGCGAACATGGGCGTTGAGTGCTCCTATTTTTCTTTTAGAGACGCCTTTTTTCCACTGAGCGCCGCTTCCTTCCGGGCATCAATCCACCACGTGTAAAATCCGAGGGCGTATTTTGGTGTGACTTTGGGCCGGCCAAATTTATCCCAGTAAGCGACACGGAAGATCCGAAGGTGCCAGTGTGGAATAACATAATGCCCCCAAAGCAAAACCCGGTCAAGAGCGCGCGTGCGGTGCACCAGGCTCTCCCTGTCAGGAGATGCAATGATGAGTTCGATCAGGGCATCCACAGCCGGGTCTTTTATCCCGATAGTATTGCGGCTGCCCGGCTCGCCAGCAGTAGCCGATCCCCAGAAGTCCCTCTGCTCATTGCCGGGCGAGAGGGACTCAGCGAATACGCCCACGATCATGTCAAAATCGAATTCTTCGACACGCTTCTGAAACTGGGCTGTATCCACAGTGCGTACCCGGACATCGATCCCCAGACGTTCCAGATTCTTTGCAAAAGGCAGGGAAATCCGCTCCCATGAAGGGGAATTAAGAAGGATCTCAAACGTGAATGATTTGCCGGTTTTTTGGTTGACCAACTCCCGGTTTTTAATGACCCAACCGGCCTCGTTGAGGAGCTTGAAGGCCTTTCGCAGGTTCGGCCGGATGTTACCCTTTCCGTCAGTAACGAGCGGCCTGTATTCTCTATTGAATACCTCTTTCGGAAGTTTATCTCGGAAGGGTTCGAGGATCTTGATCTCCTCAGGGCCTGGCAGCCCTCTTGAGGCAAGTTCACTGTTGGAGAAGAAACTTGTGGTTCGGGTGTACTGACCGAAAAAAAGGTTCCGGTTGGTCCACTCGAAATCGAACGCATAGTTCAGTGCCTCACGAACACGACGGTCTCGAAAATAGGGACGGCGGATGTTGAAGATAAATCCCTGCATGCCGGTGGGCTGTTCGTGAGGGATGCCCTCCTTTTTGATGAGGCCTTCCCTAACCGCTGGCACGTTGTATGCCGTGGCCCAGTCTTTTGCAATGTTTTCCTGGCGAAAATCGTACTCACCGGCTTTAAATGCCTGGAGGGCCACCGTGGAGTCCCGGTAGTAGTCGTAATTAATTAAGTCAAAATTATAGCGCCCTCTGTTTACAGGCAGATCTCTACCCCAGTAGTCAGCCACCCGGGCGTAGGTAATAGTTCGACCCGGGTCAAAGGACTTAATCTTGTATGGCCCGCTTCCCAGTGGGGGGGACAGGGTAGTCTTCTTGAAGTCTCTTTCTTCCCAGTAATGCTTCGGGAGGATGGGCATCTGGCCAATGATGAGTGGTAGCTCCCGGTTTTCGCCACCTGAAAAAGTGAATTTCACCTTTCGATCCCCGGCCTTCTCGGCTCTCATCACACTGCCATAGTAAGCCCGGTA
>JAKLQB010000743.1 GCA_022013615.1 Desulfobacterales bacterium
CGCCTGCCATTGCCCTTTATGCGAAACGTTGAATGTTTATTCCTTTTTCACACCCTAATGCATCTGAAACACCTTGAACAAAGAGGTATGGGCGGGCAGGTCGAAACCCGAAATCCGAAACAATACCAAATGACCAAAATACCAATGACCAAAACCCTTGTGTATACATCGCCTATGTATAACTGGCTTCTTAGTACCAGTTTTGAACATTGGGAAATTTGAGTTTCGAATTTGTTCCCCGCCATGGCGGGGTATTCGGATTTCGTGTTTATGGTCTTCACGAATACACCTGAAACGGTAGAACCTTTTCATTTCTCACCGGTAGAATCGGTGGATTAATTAGGATTTAGACGTGAAACTTTCTCAATATGTTAAATCCATAAAGACCTACTCGGAATTCCGCGAAGCCTTCGTATACCACAGATACATCCCCCCACATGAGCCACTCTACGGCCCTCAAATTGACTTTCATCACGACATCCGAAAAACCATGAATCATCTTGGCCTTAACCGGCTTTATACCCATCAGGTGGAGGCCGTTACCCATCTCAGACAGGGGAATAATGTACTGGTAGCCACCCCAACAGCCAGCGGCAAGAGCTTGATCTACAATCTAATGGTTCTGGATGAAATCCTAAAGAACAAGGATACCAGGGCCTTGTATCTCTTCCCCTTAAAGGCCCTGGAGCAGGATCAATTGAAAAATCTTGCTGTGTGGCTAAAAGGAACCAAGGATGGGCACGTCTCAGCAGAGATTTATGATGGAGATACGAGCCCATACAGGCGAAAAAAGATAAGAACAAAACCACCCCAGATCCTTTTCACGAATCCTGATATGCTTCATCGGGGTATTCTGGCCTATCATCAAAATTGGGAAATGCTTCTTAAAAATCTCTCTTTTGTCATCCTGGATGAAGTCCACACATATCGCGGCATCTTTGGATCCCATCTTAATCAGGTGATTCGGCGTTTGAAAAGGCTGTGCCAGTTCTATGGTGCCTGCCCACAATTCATTCTACTCTCGGCCACCGTGAGTAACCCGAAAGTTTTTGGGGAAAGCCTGATCGAGGAAAATCTTAAAGTGATACAATCATGCGGAGCTCCAAGGGCAGGCCAGCATTATCTCTTCCTAAATCCTGAGGCCAGTCCCAATTTCTCCGCGGCCAAGCTCTTTGTCGACTGCATCCGTAAAGGGTTTAGAACCATTGCCTTTACCCAATCCAGAAAAACCACAGAACTTATCCATCTCCGGGTCTCCCAGCTGTCTCGCGACCTAAGCAACAAGGTAAGCTCCTACCGCGCAGGTTTCATGCCAGAGGAAAGAAGACAAATTGAAAACAGGCTCGCCAGCGGAGATTTGTTAGGGGTCATATCAACCAGTGCCCTGGAAATGGGAATTGATATAGGTTACCTTGATATATGCCTGCTGGTGGGTTACCCGGGTACAATTATCAACACCTGGCAGAGAGGGGGACGGGTTGGTCGATCAGGGAGAGAATCCATGGTTATCCTCATTGCAAAGCCGGATGCCCTGGATCAATACTTTATGAAACACCCGGTTGATTTTTTTGAAAGGTCCTTTGAGGCCGCTGTCCTGGATCCCCATAACCCTTATGTAGTGGAGGCCCATCTGCCGTGTGCTGCCTCAGAAATCCCGCTCACGCTCGACGACCAGAAATTTTGGCCAAAAGATCTCCCTTTTCATCTTGAAAAATTGGAAAATGAAGGCGCTTTGAATCGAACCGCAGAGGGAAAACCCACCTGGTTTGCATCAAAGCGCAACCCTCAGCTTTACGTGAATATTCGCTCCACCGGCGAAACCTTTACTATTTTTGAAAGGGAAACCGGGCAGGCCATTGGCACCATTGATGGAATCAGGGCATTTAAAGAATGTCACCCCGGCGCTAGCTACCTTCATCGAGCCCGCCAATATCTGGTCGACCGTCTCATAGTGGAGAAAAAAGACATCGTGGTACATGGGTCAGATCTCAAATATTTCACGCGAGCCCGCAGTGAAAAAGAAACCGAAATCATCCGGATCAATCGGAGCAGACCAAAGGGCCAGTTTGTGATTCGAGAAGGCAACCTCAAGGTAACAGAGGTGATCACCGGTTATGAAAAAAGGGCGCTGCCCGGTCAGGAATTGATGGGCGTTTTTCCCCTCGAGTTGCCTCCCCAGACTTTTGAAACTATAGGCTTCTGGGTGGAGATAGAGCCTGCACTCAAGAGGTTTGTAGAACAAAAGGGCCTTCATTTCATGGGAGGTATCCATGCCATAGAACACGCTACCATAGGCATTTTTCCCCTTTTTGCCCTTTGTGACAGAAATGACATTGGCGGCATATGCTATCCTTATCATCCGCAGGTAGGCAAGAGCGCCATTTTCATCTATGACGGTTATCCGGGCGGCGTTGGCCTGGCACAGCACGGCTTTGAGATTATACTTGATCTGTTGGAAAAGACACTGGATCTCGTGAAAAGCTGTGGCTGTGAGGAAGGGTGTCCCTCATGTATACATTCCCCAAAGTGTGGTTCTGGTAACAAACCATTGGACAAACAGGCCGCATTGCTAATTCTTGAAGGCCTTCTGGGACACATCCCCCTGAGCCAGATATCAGAGGGAAAAGAGGAGATTGAACCTGAATTGTCCCATAAAGAAAAAGCTGCCAACATAGGCGATCAGCGAAAACCCAGGCTCCTTTTCCTTGATCTTGAGACTCAAAAAACCGCCCAGGATGTTGGGGGTTGGCAAAACACCCACCTGATGAGGGTCTCTGTAGTGGTCGTTTTCGACAGTATTGATAAAAACTTTCTAATCTTCAAGGAAGATAATATTGATGCTCTATTTGATCTTCTTGACAGGGCTGACCTGATTATCGGATTTAATATCAAGAAATTTGACTACACGGTTCTAAATGCCTACACAAATGGAGACCTGAAGGCGCTACCAACCTTTGATATTCTGGAGGACATCCATAAGCGCCTTGGCTTCCGGCTTAGCCTCGACCACCTGGCCACTGAGACCTTAGACCAGGGCAAAACAGCACATGATCTTCAGGCTGTGGAATGGTTCCGGGAGGGGGAAATGGAAAAACTCGTCGACTATTGCCGGAGCGATGTTGCAATAACAAGAGACCTTTTTCAATTCGGGCTCGAAAATGGGCACCTTATTTATCGAGAAAAAAAGTCTGGCACACGGCTGAGGCTTCTCGTTGATTGGAAGCTTGAGAATATGGCAAAGAAATGAACCTCCTGAGCAAATTCATAGATATTATTTACCCTCCGAGATGTCCCATCTGCCGGGAATTCCTTTGGGACAACCGCATGGAGGATAAGGGCAAGGGTGCCTCCTTCTGCGAGGCCTGTTTTTCCGATTTTAAAAAAATTCATTCTCCCCTCTGCCCCATATGCTGGAGGCCCTTCGTTTCACAGGTGGAGGAAGACCATCCTTGTGAAGATTGCCTCCGGACAAAACCGTTTTACGAAGCCGCAGCCGCTCCTTACCTCTACGAAGGATCCCTCATGACTGCGATTCACAAATATAAATATGGCCCCAAGAGCTTCTTAGCCGATTACCTGGGTCCCCTTCTGGCCAATTTTGCTGAAAGGTGGGCTGTAACCTCTGATGATTTTTTGGCCATGCCTGTGCCCCTTCATCTGAAAAGACTGCGGCAAAGGGGCTTTAATCAGAGTTTGCTGTTGGCAAGGCATGTGGCTGACCGTCTTCAGTGTGAACTGGACTTTTTGTCTTTAAGAAGGGTAAGATACACATTACCCCAGACAGGGCTTGGAAAGGATGAGAGGCGAAAAAATGTCAAAGGGGCCTTCCATCTAAAGGACCCTGAGGTCGTAAAGGGAAAGACGGTATTGTTGGTAGACGACGTAGCCACCACCGGAAACACCCTGAACGAATGTTCCAGAGTGCTTAAAAAGGCCGGTTGTAACGAGGTCTTCTGCCTGGTACTGGCAAGGGCAGATTTTTCTTAGATGCAAAACAACAATGTTGAATGCCAAAGCTCATAGAAAAAATGGATTTGTTATCTCATAAAGGAGATGGTTTTGGAAACCTACCGCTACAAAATAAAAAGCTTACAACAAGCAAAAGATGAATGCGAGCGGCTTAAGGCTTCAGGGCAAAAGATCGTATTTACCAATGGTTGTTTCGATATACTCCACCCCGGACATACCAGATACCTATGTGCTGCACGGGAACTGGGAGATCATCTGATTGTTGCGGTCAATAGCGATCGTTCTGTCACTGCCATAAAAGGCCCCGAAAGACCTCTCTTCAGTGAACAGGTGAGGGCCGAACTGCTTGCCGCACTCAGTTGTGTGGATACTGTACTCATATTTGATGAGGATAACCCCCTTAAAGTAATTCAGTACCTGTTGCCGGATATTCTGGTGAAGGGAGGGGACTGGTCAGAGGGAACGATTATCGGGGCTGATGTGGTCAAAGAGGCAGGCGGACAAGTCAAGCCTATTCCATATATAAACGGTTTTTCAACTACCGACATTATTAACAAGATCCGGGGGTAACATCTCAATAAGTCCGCGCATTCCGACTGCTTCCCCCTTTTGCAAAGGGGGATTGAGGCCCGCCCTCCAGCCAAGCGGAGCGAGGCGGACGGGGGAATTTTATTAATGCAGCCAGATCCGGGGCTGCTAAATTCTACACCGTGCCACACTGCCATTCACAGTTGAAAAATAGAAAGTTCTATTGCCATACCCTGCCCGATCTGTTATTAATACGTCAATTACAGGCCTTGGGCCTCAAACCTCAAACCTTCAACCCCTTACTTTTGCGCCCATAGCGCAGCTGGATAGCGCAACGGACTACGAATCCGTAGGTCGGGTGTTCGAATCACCCTGGGCGCACCATTAAAAATCAAGCACTTAGAGGTAATCTCTTTGTGCTTTTTTCGTTTTGGATAACGTTTGGCAATCCGGCCAATATATTGAACTCAACAGGTTAATGCCTTATTTAAGCGAATAACGTTGACAATGATTAACATTTTTGTTTATTATTGTAATCAGATATCCCATATTGGAGAAGCGGATTGTGTATAAAGATACAAAGGTCAGAAATTCCGAGTTATTCCAAATCCTTTTGTTAGACAATCTTTATAGTTTATCAGGATCAGATCATTTTTTCTTTCAGGGCGGAACAGCCATAAGATGGATTTATGGAGGGACGAGATTCTCAGAAGATCTTTTTTTTGTGACCCATCTTTCCGTCGACAATATCAACAAAATAATCTCAAATGTTTCCAGAAAAATTCATAATGCATGCGTTGCACAGTTCGGCCCCGGACAATCC
>JAKLQB010000067.1 GCA_022013615.1 Desulfobacterales bacterium
GCGAGTGTAGGGTAAAAGCTCTACCGAGGGTTCGAATCCCTCTCTCTCCGCCATTTTACAGGGTTTAAGGTCAATTTGGGTTTCTCAGATTGCCCTTTTTTCATGCCTAATTTATATAATCGTTACAATAATCGTTACAATGTGCTTTGAAAAATGAAAACTAAACCATATTATAGCGGTTAAATTATAAGATTAGGATTCAGTTTTTTCGACAACTTTAAGGTGAGATTTTTTAGGTTTGTCCAAAATGCTGGCAACCTGTTTCATGTCCGGGGAAAGACCTTTGAGGTAATTATCGGTTGTAGTAGGGCGCTTATGCCGGAGCATTTTTTGAATTTCTCTCAGGGTGGCCTTGCCTGAATCTTCCAAAATCATGGCGACATGATGGCGGATTGCATGGAAACCAAACTTTTTAACACCTGCCTTTTTACACAACTTATCCATCATTACGAGTCGGTGTATCTGTTTCTGCCATTTCTTAATGGTTGAAACCCTTGCTTGAAAAGGGAGTTTTGATGTGGTGTGATCAGTTCGGCGTTGAATTTCCTGACACGGAATCTCTTGAAAAGGCGAAGCGCTCCGGAAAGTCCTATATCAGAATCAAGAATTCGTTTGGTTTGCCCTCACCTTATGAATTGACACGCGACAGCAGATGGAGGCCAGGGGGAGAATTGGATTGCACATATGATCTTGGTCTCGATGATAATGCGGATGAGGATGAATTTTTGGACTTTGAAGACGAGTCCCCTGAAGAAGCAAAAGCGTTTTCATTTTCAGAATTGCCTCAAAGGAATGGAGTCCAAAGTGAAGGTGTTAAGGTGTTAAGGCAAAAAGTCGAGGTTAAAAATGAAAATGATAAAATCAAAAGGGAGATAACGGAAACTGATATTGAGACTAAGACCAATGAGCTCTTAAATGAATTTAAAACAGTCCTATCGAGTGAGAAACAGGATATTTCTGATTTATCATCAAAGGACTTAACCAACTATCAAAAGTCCTGTGAACAAAAATTTGAGATCCATGAAAATGGAATTTTGACTATTTAATGCCGTAATAAACTGGGGTCGTGGGTAAGTGCGGCCCCAGTCTATTATCTTTTTAATGTGGCAATACATAGGATATTTTTAATATGAAAAAGAAAATGAAAATGAGAACTGCCGACCATACCTGGTTGGATCTCCGTCAAGGCCACATATTTCACAAGTTCTTCAAAGGTTACCTGGAGCTTCTTCGGAAAAACCTGAAAGTGGTTGAGATCAGAGGCCTAACACAGACAGTTCGATATTTCTCTTGTGGCCACCAACCCCATGACAAGAGAGACCCAGCTTGGGAACCTTTCAAATATCTCTGGGAATATACGGAAAAAACAGGATACGATTTTTATGTAGCAAAAGACGAAATTGAAGAGCGGATCGGCCGGAAAATTATCTGCGAGTGCCAGGTTCTAAATGATGAAAGGGAGATTCGACGCAAAAAATTGGAGGCTGCATTTGGTGTGGACTTTGGTGAACCTGGAAAACGGGGATTGGACGTGCTTTAAGATTCTTTTGTT
Source organism: Desulfobacterales bacterium (assembly GCA_022013615.1). The sequence continues at coordinate 1,553 of JAKLQB010000067.1, forward strand.
TCGAAGTGGTAGGGAGTCCCAGTGCTATATGAAAAAACAGACGTGTTGAGGGCGATTTGCAGCTTTCAGATATATTTTGAATATCTCAGCGTTTAACTTATTGATTTAGTTACATATATATAGCAGTTATCTGTAACGGCGCTAACCAGCCGCCCGGTTTTTTGCGTCGGCTGAATTAGTATTGTTATCTGCGGATACCTTTTTTAATGGTTTATGTCCTTATTTTTCGTCTCGTTGCAATAGCTTTAACGGCCATTACTCCCAGTTCAAGAACCGATCATCTCTACGAGATTCAGCTTTCCCCAGTAATAGATCCATCCGGGTAAAAAATCTGCCAAGATCTCCAGATACCCTGTTGTTGATTTTATTTTTCACGAAATGTAAAGTGTTGTCGTCCCAGACACTTGGGACCTTATCACTGATACTTACCTTAATATCAACCATGACCCTGTTGTCCTGAACTTCGGCAACTAAGATTTGCAATTTGTAGTATATGTAGGACTTGGGGCTTCCAAAAGTAACTCCTTTTATTTTTTTAGGAATTATGATCCCACTTTCTTTACTTGTCGCCAAAGGGAGTATGTCAAAACCCTCCATGTGCAAAGCCGTTAGACATGCAGCATAGACTTTGTCTTTTGTTGTATTGGGCCATATGGCCTGATCGATGTATGGTTTAAGCGATATGACGGGCGTGGCTTGTTGTGTGGAGTTTGTTGTTACACATCCACCCAATAGTAAAACGCATAACCAAATGCTGTATATTTTGAGATGTTTTTTCATGGTAAGTTTCCCTTTCCCCAACTACAATGGCAGATAACGCAGAGTTCAGCCGCGCGGTTGTTGGCGTCCGCTGAAACGATTGGTTAAGTGCTTTTCATAAATTTAGAAAAGGAAAATAATGATTTATAATCCAAATTACAAAAAGACTAAGAATAGTAATAATAATCCCTATAGCAATTTTGCCGAGAGGTTTCTCGTGCCAATTATGTTTATCATGGGCTATATCGGTGGATGGCTTGGTTGTATTATTTGGATTTCGTAAATTGATATTGTTTTCTAATTCAATAATTGCTTGATTGACAGTGCTTTTTGCAATGTTTAGATAGTATGTGATTGTACGAGAAGAAAGGCGAGCACTTGCAGTTCGGGCTGAACTTACAAAGGTGTTATAGTGTTGGGTGTCATATTTTAATAATGGGGCAACGTTATCAATCCATGCTAACAATGCTTTATGAGAGTATAAAGCTGATTCATTTGCTTTTGTTATTTGAAGTTGTTTTAATTTTTCAAGGCGTTCTTTATTATCCATTTTA
>JAKLQB010000744.1 GCA_022013615.1 Desulfobacterales bacterium
ATTTAGAGACAGATCTTCGGTGAGTTGTGGGGCAATAACCGCATTGGAGGCACGATAAAACTGGGACAGAAAAAAGCCCAATGAAGTGATAGCGAAAATGGCCCAACGACGGGACATGGCACCTCTCAGCAGGCAGGACCGTTGGCCCTCTAAAGAAATTTTAAATTCACGGAAATGTTGTACACCGCCAATCGGGAAAAGAGCTGAGCCAGAGTGAGCATTGATCCTGTTCGATAAAATAAATCTGTGGTGAGTTGAAATATATTGGACGGGTGAGGTAAGGTCAAGGGGAAACGGGGCTGACTAATTGAGTTTATATTTGAACCGTGTTATTTCTTATGCCTAAGGCTATTATGCAACAACATTTTTGGAGTTGGACGTGGGTTCGATAAATGAGACCATCAAGAAGGTCAGGCATACCATCATTAAGTACAAAATGATCAGGGACGGTGACCGGGTTATTGTGGCCGTTTCAGGCGGGCCAGACTCTGTCTGTCTACTGGACATCCTCCAGGAACTTGAAGATGAGTTAATGATCGAATTGGTGGTAGCCCATTTTGATCACGGGCTTAGGCCAGGTGAAGACGAGGCTGAGAACAGGTTTGTCGAATCCCTGGCCGCGGCTCTCACCCTCCCGTTTGAGACAAAAAAAGCAGATCCCGGCATGGGCCAGGGAGGCGCCTCTCTTGAGGAAAGGGCCAGGCACGCCAGGTACCAGTTTCTTGAAGAGGTGAAGGAGAAGTTTTCTGCCCAAAAAATTGCGATCGGCCATAATCTAAACGATCAAGCCGAGACAGTCCTTATGAGGCTTTTGCGAGGTAGCGGACCCTCAGGACTTGCAGGGATACCGCCGTGCAGGGAGGAAAAGATCATCAGGCCCCTGATCGAAATAACCCGTGGGGAGATCGAATCCTACCTTGAGCTCAAGGGGCTCACCCATATGACTGACTCCTCAAACCTTCAAGCCTGCTATTTGAGGAACAAAATTCGCCTGGAGCTCCTCCCCCGCCTCAGGGAATACCAGCCTCGTATCGTGGAACTTCTGGGGAGGACGGCAGATATCATGAGAAACGATGAGGCCTGGCTGGCGGCCAGGGCCGAAGAGTGGGTAGAGGGGTCGACTGAGACCAGGGGCGATGGGGAAATCCGGATACCTTTATCTTCGTTCATAATACTTCCAGAGGCGTTGAAGAACCGTGTCATCCGGTATGCCTTAAAAATGTCAGGGGGGAGCCTTCGGCGTGTGAGTCTGCGGCACATAGAGAACATTAATCAAATGGCAATGGGGGAAAAACCTCAGGCCCTGGTTAATCTTCCGAACGGCATAATTGCAAAGAAAGTGTATGACAGACTGGTCTTCACTGGAACGAAGGACACTCGATCCGAGGGCTTTTGCTATCTCTTGGACGGGCCGGGCAAGTTTGATCTGACAGCCTTAGGGCGCACAATTTTGCTTACAGAGATGGAAAAGGCGGCACTGTCTGACATGGGGGCCTCCCGGTTGTGCGCGTTCCTGAACGCAGACCACCTGATATATCCTTTGGTGATCAGAAATGTCCGACCCGGAGATAAGTTTGTTCCCTTCGGTATGAGCGGGCACAAGAAGCTCAAGGACTTCTTTATGGACCTCAAAGTGCCCTCCGAGGCCAGGGCTCAAACACCGATTTTGTTCTGCCGGGATATTCCGATTTGGGTATGCGGCTTTAGGATTGACGACCGTTTCAAAATCTTACCCGATACTAAAAAGATCTTGAAGGTTACATTTGATGCAGATTGATTTCAGGGACGGTTGGAAACTGAGAGGGTGTCTGAGAATGAGATATTTTTTCCAAGATCAAGGAAGGCGAAAATTATAACCACAGGAATACATTGAAGTATTTCGAGGATTATAATTTGAGCCTGACGTAGAAATTGGGGAAAATAGCCATTCTCGGACAGCCTCTTAATCGATTCGCTCCACCCATCCGTAAGTATCGGCCTTTCCTCCGTATTGCAGGGCCACGATTTCATCGTAGAGCTTTTGAGAGAGGTCTCCCATTTTACCTCCAGCCACGATATGGTCTTCTCCTTTGTAAGTCATCTGCCCCACTGGCGATATCACGGCCGCTGTACCTGTGCCAAAGGCCTCCTTCAGGGTCCCGTTCCTGGCGGCCTCCACAATTTCGTCTATGGCAAGACTCCTCTCTGACACTTTCATACCCCAGCCCTTCACCAGCTCTATGACCGAATCCCTTGTAATTCCTGGCAGGATGCTGCCGTCAAGCGGGGCAGTAATCACCTCCTCATTAATAAGAAAAAACATGTTCATAGTTCCAACTTCTTCCACATATTTATGCTCCTTGGCATCCAGCCACAATACCTGGGTAAAGCCTTTTTCTTTTGCTCTTTCAGTTGCCAGCAGGCTGCTCGCATAATTGCCCGCGGTTTTAGCATCACCGGTTCCACCATGGGCAGCCCGGACATAGAAATCCTCCACATAAATCGTGACCGGGTTCAGGCCTTCCTTGAAATAGGGCCCTACGGGTCCAATAATAATGAAGAACAAATAAGTGGCGGAGGGGCGAACTCCTAAGTGTGGTTCAGTGGCAAGCATGGTGGGTCTGATGTACAGAGACGTCCCTTCACTCCTTGGGATCCATTCTTTATCAAGGAGAATGAGTTTTTTCATGCCTTCCATGGCCAGTTCTATATCCATTTCGGGCATACAGAGTCTTACAGCGGAGCGATTGAGTCTTTTAAAATTATCCCTTGCTCTAAAGAGATAAATTCCCCCATCTCTTCCTCCGTAAGCCTTTAGCCCTTCAAATATCTCCTGCCCATAATGAATGCCCATGGCAGCAGGGTCAATTGAGATATTGCGGTATGGTTCTATGCGGGGATTGTGCCAGCCGGTTCCGGATTCATAGTCCATGAGGAACATGTGGTCTGTGAAAATATCGCCAAATCCAATTTGAGACTCATCTGCGGGTCTTGGTTTCAGATCGCTATTATTGGCTTGTGTGACTTTGATTTCCATAACTCTCTCCTTCTGGCCTTTGTCTTGATGTTTTAATGACACTTTCTAATTTGTTGCAAGTCTTGTCAAGTTGATTTTCCCAACATCCCATTCCCTCAATTTCCCAGAACCCAGTATTCCAACATTCCAGTATTTCAGTCCGCCTTGGCAGGATGAGCGAAGCGAACTAACTTGAATTGCTGTTTTATATTTTTTAGAAAATCTGGTCAAAAACCTTGACAAAAAAAGAATAGGGGCATAAACAGTTAAATCTTTGGCAAAAACATGGCCCCTAAGGGGCTGTCTCATTCTCTGAC
>JAKLQB010000745.1 GCA_022013615.1 Desulfobacterales bacterium
CCCGTGAGAAACTCCGGGAAAGAGGCCCATCCGCCTTAACCGACGAAGAACTGGAAGCCGCTATTCTTGGCCGCGGGATTGCAGGGGTTGATATTGTTACCATGTCCAGGAACGTTGCGCGGCTTATACGCAAATACAAAGAGAACCTTTCTGTTGATCATCTCACGTCCGTGCCCGGGATGGGCCTTGCCAAGGCCGCTCAAATCCTTTCAACCTTTGAATTGGCAAGGCGATACCTGCTAAAAGAAACGGTAAAGATCAAAAGTGCAAAAGATATCCTTCCTTTGGTTGCGGGTATCGTCAATAAACAGCAGGAATATTTTGTTTGCATATCCCTTAACGGAGCTAACGAGGTCATAGAAAAACGCATCGTCACCATTGGCCTGGTGAACAGCAGCCAGATTCATCCCCGTGAAGTCTTTGCCGATGTTATCGCAGACCGTGCCGCTGCCGTCATCTTTGCCCATAATCATCCATCCGGCGACCCCAAGCCAAGCGACGTTGACGCAAAAACCCATAAGCAGCTTGCCGAAGCAGGAAAAATCCTCGGCCTCCGAATTCTCGACCATATCATAGTAACGAAAAAGGGATATTTCAGCTTTCAGGAAGCAGGTTTGATTGGTTAATGGGCAGAAAAGAGCAATACCGCGACAAACTCAAACTCCAGAAAAAAGGCCTCATGCACGACTTGTTAACCGGCAAAGTCAGGGTTAAGGTGTGAGTGAAAATTGGAATTTAAACGGTAGCCGCACACGATGAAATTCCTCATTGATACGAATATTTTTATTCCGCTCGAACCAACCCGTTTTTTTGACGTTGAGGGGAGCACCAATAAGGCTACAGAGTTTGTGCAACTTAGTGCAGTTTCCGGTCATCAAATATACGTTCATCCTGCTGAGAGCGCGGATCTCAAACGGGATAGAGATCAAGAGCGGCGAAAGTTAAGAGAGATTTTGTTTAACAAGTATCCTTCGTTACCTCAACCTCCGCCCATCTCTCCATCTCTTGAGAGTGATCTTGGATATGCTGAACCACAGTCAAACGACTGGGTTGACAATCAATTGATCGCAGCTCTTTATAGTAATGCAGCTGATTTCCTTGTAACTGAAGATCGTTCCCTTCGTAAAAAGGCTGGTAAACTGGGCTTAGAAAGTCGTGTTGCTACTGTAACTGAAGTCATCTCAATTCTTAAGGATCTTTATGATACGTGCCCACAACCACCTCCTGCTGTTCGAGACGTAAAAGCTTATGCGTTAGATAAAAATGATCCTATCTTCAAAAGCCTACAAAAGGACTATACAGACTTTAATGAATGGTTGGTTAAATGCAAAAGGGAGCATCGTCAAGCGTGGGTTATTGATGGGCAAGAGTCCAATCTTGCCGCTTTTAGCATAGTTAAGCATAAAAAATCAAAGACATGGGGGCTTGATGGGAAGGTTCTGAAGATTTGCAGTTTTAAGGTATCCGAACAGTATAACGGAATTCGGTATGGTGAACTCCTCCTTAAAACCATATTCGATTATGCTACCAAAAATGGGTATGATTGGATTTACATTACGGTTTTGGAAAAACACAACGTTTTGATAAACCTTCTGGAAGATTTTGGCTTTCGTGATACAAGAGCAAAAACTGATGCCGGAGAAATAGTTTTTTCAAAGCCGATGTCATTTCCGGATGAAATTGATGAATCGTTTGACCCACTCTCTTTTAATGTGCGATTTGGTCCTTTTGCTTTGAAGCTCCAAGGCGTCCCATCCTATATCGTTCCTATCAGACCACAATTCCACCGTCTTCTCTTCCCTGAAGTGGAGAAGCAGCTCGAACTCCAACCGGGCAACCGTCCTTTTGGTAATAGCATCCGTAAAGCATACCTGTCTAATGCTCAGATACGGACTATTAAGCCTGGTTCTAATGTCTTTTTTTATCGTTCAGTGGACAGGAATAGTGTGATGTTAGTGGGCGTCGTTGAAGATACCTTGGTTTCATCGTCGCCTATTGAAATAGCTCGATACGTGAGCAAACGAACTGTATATACCTATTCCGAAATTAAGAAAATGTGTCACAGAGAAGTTCTGGCAATTCGACTTAGGCAGTCAAGAATATTGAAAAAACCTATAACTATTGAAGAACTCAAAGTGAATGGAATTGTATCGGCTGCACCACAATCAATCATTACAATTCAAAAGGAGGCATTGGGGTGGATTCAAACTCGGATAACCGAATAGTGCTTCTTGCAGTTCGACCACGGTTTGCTGAATCAATCATGAAAGGGGAAAAAAAAGTAGAATTTAGAAAAGTCAGGTTCCGTGAAAAAGTGTCACATATTGTTGTATATGCTAGTAAGCCGATTCAAATGGTTATCGGTTATTTCCAAGTGTTGCACATCATAGAGGATACCCCTATACATTTGTGGAGTCGCTATAAATCAATAGGTGGTCTGGGTTACGAGGAGTTCCGAGATTACTATAGAGATTCAGAAAATGGTGTAGCAATTGAGGTTGGATCCGTTTGGCAATTTCAAGAACCGATGCCAATTTCGAAATTGGACAAATCGCTTTATATACCTCAAAGTTTTGCCTATCTGACACGTGACATTTTCCAAAAAATGCTGAATGTAATTGTTGAAAATCCGTGTTTCAAGGCAGGAGCATAGATTTGAATGATTCCGGAAATGGATAAAGGGGAAACTATTTTCATAAATTCAGGAGTCAAACCAGGGATTTAACAGGCATTTCGTGGAGAGCTTTAATCCATTGCGAAGAAGAAAAAACAGAACAGTACAGCCAAGTAACCGGCCTTGCAACAGCCGATAAGTTAAGACTTTCACCAGGACATCAAGGCTATACTGGAACAGACGGTGCAGTCTTCTCCATACTGTGCGGTGAGTTTTGCCATGGTCATGGCTTACTGGCAGATCGGCCGACTGATTGTTGAGGAAGAGCAGTAGCGCAAGGAGCGGGCCGAATTGTCCAGGACACATCACCTGTTGCTTTTCAAGGTCAAGGAGGAGAAGGCCCGCCTTTTGTACATGAACGAGGCCGCTGACTGCGGCTCAACTTGGGACAAACTCGCGTCACGATTTACAACAAGATGCCCTAAAAAGGAATGTGTTTTTTCGGTATGTCGGGGAAAATAATTGGAATTGAAAATGAGGTTTGAAGAAAGTGAAATCCAGGAATTGAAGCGATCAACTTCCGAACTGAAGGAAGCCTTGATTTCCATTGCTGCGATTTTAAACAACCACCAGCGAGGGGAACTTTAATACTACATTCCAGCGGAAAAAGTATACTCAGGATGAAACTGAGGCGGAAAAATCAAACATGAAATCATTGTCTGAAAAGCAGAAACCTGAATCGGATGAGGGAGTAAGTGAGGGAG